>JAIDXA010000275.1 GCA_029058705.1 Paramuribaculum sp.
TTGAAGCCACGGGCGCTTATAATATCGCACATTTCAACCAGCGCGTCATCATAATCGCGGTTGCCATAGACAGCGATGGCTACCGCTTTTTGGCGATGACCGTTTACCGCCATAAAACGTTCTGACGCCAAAGCCGGAACCCTGCCGGCATATACAGGTGCGACAAACACCACAATATCATCGGCATCCTTGATGTCAATTCTGCCGATGCCATGGACTGTTAGATCGTATATCTTGGATTCCACGCCTATGGCCTTAGTGAAAATGTCAGCCACCTTTCGCGATGTGCCTGACGGGCTAAAAACAAACGAATGTATCATAATCTAAATTCTGTTTCTTTTACGGAATTGTGATGGGGTTTCACCGGTTGACTGTCTGTACCATCGCGAAAAGAACGTCTGCGATGAGAAATTGAGCCTGAATGTTATCTCTTTGAGACTGATTGAATTGTCGAGCATCAGATGCTGCGCCTCCACTATCACAGCCTGGTTAATCCAATAAGAGGCAGGCTTGCCGGTCATCTCACGTATGATTGTTGTGAAATATCTCGGCGTCAGCCCCTGCGCCGAGGCATAATATGCAACATCCTTATGATGGAAACACTCACGTTTGAGCATTGCCTGAAATTCCAATACTACAGAGTCTTTTGCAGCTTTGGGCCTTGCTGCGACAAGCATGCGTCCGGCGAACACGGCAAGCACTTCGTATGTAAACGCCTGCTTCAGACATTCAATGGCAAGAGCCTCCGTCCTGTTCATTTCCGCCCGGTCGGATTCAAGGAGCGGGATGAGCTGCCGAAACCGGGCAAGTCTGTGTTTTGAAAGGCTTGCAATCGGGTTGTCGGATATCAGATGCATGTTGTCGCTCCACGACACCGACTTCAAAGTGCTGAGAAGGAACTGATGGTCAACGTCAAAGACGACACACTCGAAATCACTGCTTACTACTGGGAATTCCATCGTGGCGTATGGAGGATAAATGAACAATTGACCACCACTAAGCCGGAACACTTTGCCATTGACCTTAATACTGACCGAGCCTGAGGAACACAACACGCATCCGGCGTCAACCTTCTGCAATATGGAGGTCGCTTCATCTGCGTTTCCCTTCCGGATTTTAGTCATAAGCCAGTTCATGAGTGCAAATTTAGTACATTAATTTCTTTCATAAGAACGAATAGTACACTCGCTGCTGAGAATTGTACGTTTCATACATTTTTTCAAACCTATGTAACACTTAGAGAGTGTTTGGATTTAAATCAAGTTAAAACTGAGAGGATTTTTTGAGCGGATTCCGCGAGTTGAAGAGGGAGCATAGCAGGCTATGTCAATCGCCAATCCAATCACACCCTTGCTGTCGTGGACATTCGCGCGTGATATAACCATAGTCTGCGGGAATCCATTTGAATCTACGGCCGGATGCCTTTTTATATCTTTGATTTTCTTTCCGCCATCCACACCATTTTCCGAGTGGGCCAGTCCCGTGCGTACGCTTGGCCATCAACAACGGCGACTGTCGGTTGCGCCGTTTTCCCTTGCGATCTCCTTGCGACAGAATTCAATGCCACGTTCATCCGGTCGAAAAATCCGGCAGAGAGCCATTTGCGGTAAAATTCATATACGGTACGCCATTTGGGAAAGTCATGGGGTAGAAGTTTTTTCGATCCGCTCTTTTTCGCCAAGGTCGTACATGGCGAAAAAGTCTTTGCCGGACTCAAACTGATGTTCTTCAAGTAGTTTCTCAAATGGAGCGAGAAAATTTAGAAGAATGATGTTGTTCTGGAGGTCATTCTCAGCCTTAGATATGAACATCTGAGCCTGAGGATTCCACTTTGAAAAATTGGGATTTTTTTAACACATTTACCACCTTGTAGTGGCGAACCTGCGTAATCTTGACTCTGCACTGAGCATGTAAACTCCCAATGAAAAAAAATTGTGCGTTTTTGTAGGTATATGAAAATAATTCGAGAATTTTTTATTAACTTTGAGGACAATTATTTACTCACTATTCCCAATATCATGAAACCTATTCGCACCATTCTTGTTGGCTTCATAGTGCTCGTGAGCATGATGACTTCGGTTTTCTGTCTTGATGCACGAGCCGACGTCGTTAATCACGAACCAGTTTCGTCACAATGGACAGTTGCAATATTCCTACCTGACATTGCTGCTGTCCCTGAGCTCAATACCGACAATTGGATTAATCTTGCCGACCTTCCAATGTCAAGCCGTCCGGATAATTTTTACCAAGGCTTCCGGCTTCCCAACATTAACGCCATATATACTTGGCACAAATCTGTCATCGAGTCTCTGACAGCCAAATGCGAAACCATTATCATTGATTACAAGGAAGCGACCTCAGCAGACCTCTCAGCTCTCCCGGTAGATAGCATTGTTGCCATAGGTATATGTGGCCCGCAGGCACGTGTCGTCACTACATCGACTCTCACTCCTGGCATCAATCCAGCCCTCATCTCGGCTGACCTCATCGAGTTTGTTGCATTGGCAAAGGCTGCCGGCTACGACAAGCAGTAAAGTCAAAATAAATTGTATCGAGGCTGTGTCGAAAAGCCACGACACAGCCTCGTTAGTACAGTTACACAAGGTTAGAATTTAATCCCTCGGATGAACGTTTGTTTCAAGGACTGCCATTTCTCTTTGAACCATTGGAACACCCTTTTGCCGCCGAGATGAAGACGGTAGTTGTTGTCATCGGTCGGATCTTGTTTGATTTGTACCTCGACATTTCCGACATCCACATCTTTCTCCTCATCGGGGTCATAGAGAGTTGCACCGGACTTGAATGACCTCGGTTTCCCATCAAGCAACATGGTTATAAAATGGATTTCGATTATGGCCGGGCTGCACATATCTCATATACAAGCTTCTGCCATCATGTGAGAAATCAGGTTTGCGTCGAGCAACCCTATAGTAGAGATTGCTTGTAACTCGCTGCTACTCACTCAAATGTATAAAACAAAAGTGAGGGGTTGATTTCCTCACTTTTGTTAGTTGCCTTGGAAGGATTCGAACCCTCACAGGCGGAACCAGAATCCGACGTGCTACCATTACACCACAAGGCAATTTTTTGTATCAGACACTCGCTTGTGTCGTTCGTTTTACGAGTGCAAAGTTACTATGTTTTCCCATTCCCTCCAAACTTTTTAAAGGATTTTTTTTGCTTTTTTGATCAATTATTTTCATTCACCCATCCGACTGGCTGAACAGCAAGATAATAGCAATTTCCCCAAGAAACCTCAACGGCACTGCTTCCGTACGTAATATGAAAAATCAGAGAACGGCAACCCTCATAGGCAAGGGAAGCCGCCCTCTGAAAATAGTTTGTTGTTATGGATATTTTCTAATGAAACTCCTTGAATAAACAACAAGCGGAGCTGTCGCTCAATCTACCTGACGGATCTTGATATTGTCAAGGAACCATCGGTTGGCTGTTGCCACCTCCCATTCGGTCTGGGAAATCGAAATCCGTGTCGAGCTGTCCACCTTGATGCCAGACAGGCTGACTGTGGCGCGCATCCACTCGAGTTTATGTCCCGATTCCCAACCACATTCGGGAATATCGATCTGCTGCACGTCGGATCCGTTTTCGATCTTTACATATAGGTGGACCGGATCGATTTTCCCTGAGCCCTGACGCATCGGACACCAGTCAAACACCAGCTCGGCCTCTACATCCGAAGGGATCTCGACAGGAGGCAATGTGATACCGCCATGATTTCCCGTCTTTCCGAATTTCAGATAATTGCGCTGGAGATAGATTCGTTTGTTGTCATTCTTGTCATAGAGGAGTTCATAGCCTTTGGACTCAATAAACTGATAAGCCGTCATTTCAGTTCCATCTGCCGAGGCTTTCACTGATGTCAGTGCCGGGGCCGTCGCATTAAGGTCGTCTGTCTCAACTGATTTTCCGGCTGCACCTGCAATCGACCAAGGATCAAGCCACTCGAAGTCATCCTGGAAATAAATAACCTCAAACACACCTTGATCGTTGGCGACATGGCCATAGATATTGACTGCCGGAGAGGCTGAGCCTGCATAGAATCCAAAAATCTCTACCATATGACCGTTAAGCGACGACAGCCCCAACTCGGGAGTGGCCGCCATGACTACTCCATGATATTCCTTGCCGGCAACAATGATATTGCTGCCATCCACCTTGCCCGTCATCATGACATATGCGCGGTCGGCTACCGAAACCGCATCAAGCTGGCCGGTCACATCTATTGCCTCGGGGAGAGCTGCCGGAGTTCCTCCGGCAACGAAATGGTCCGCAATAAGAACCGACATATTCTGATCATCGAAAGTCTTTGTCGAATAGACCGTAAATGTCGTACCGTCGGCCAAAGGGTTCTCGGTCCTGATGAGTACGTTGTCGTGTCCGTCGGTTGCAATAAATGAATTCCCGTATTGCGCCACAGCCGTCAGATTTTCTATGACGGCAACCGACTCATCATCATTTGCATTCATCTGCTCAATTGTAATCGGCATCACGTCACGAAAAAGATCACCATCCTGTCGGACCACCACATGGGCTTCTGACGCTTTGGTCACACCCTTGAACACCACATCGGCCTTGCGTGGATTGTCGGGAGTTCCATCGCGAAGGTTGTCAATGACAGAAATCCTGACATCTGTGGTCCCGGTCCCGGTTTCCGGTTCCACCTTGATCCAGTCTGGGTGATCACATGTCCACGTCGCATCGGAATATACGGTAATGATCTGGCAAGGATCTCCTTGAGATGCGAAACTCAGATTCGATGCGCTGGCCAGCACCGCTTTTGCAGCCCCGTCGTTATTGTCGTCGCTACATGATGACAACCCGACAAAAAACAAAGCAAACAATGTATAAAGCGGAATTCTAAAATATTTTTTCATAATTCGTTCTTTAAAAGGTTCGTTCTGCTATTACTTCCAACCTGGATTCTGGACAAGATTCGGATTAATCGCAATCTCGTCAGACGGGATCGGATAGAGATAGTCGCGCTGTTCGTTAAAACCGTTCCGCTCTGACTTAATTCCCGAATGCCAGTCAAGATAGCCGCGATTGCCCTCCGACAGCCACACATCCACATCAATCTGAAGAGCTATAGCTCCCGATACGGATGGCTTGGCCGATCCCTTGGCATAAAGGACAAAGTCGGGTTTTCCGTTTCCTGACAGATCATAACTGCCGGGGCCCGGGAAATACATGCCGGTTATGTCCTGGTCGAGACATTTTCCGCATTTCCAGCGGAAAAGATCATCAATGCGCAGCCCCTCCTGCACGAGCTCGATTGAACGTTCGCGACGTATTTCGAGAATGACACCTTTGTTGGAGCCTTCAACGTTAGGATATCCCGTCTGCTCGCCCGAAAGATATGGATCGGGGTTGGCATTGGCTTCAGCAAGAACAAGAGGCGGCATTCCCGCACGGGCACGGATCAGATTGACCGAACGGTCAAGATCCGACTGGGCAAGTGTTCCGAGTTCGGCCTTAGCTTCAGCATAGTTCAGCAGCACCTCGGCATAACGGTAGACAGGCAAGTCGGCTGTCGAACGATCGTTGCGGTCTATCTGGCCGCCGTTCAGCGACGGATTCTGGACAAACTTTATCGGTTGATAGCCGGTTATCGATAACTGCAGGTCGGCTGGAAGAATCTGGCTCTGGCCGATGCGGTGATAGCCCAAACCGCGGATCGACTGTACAAGACGCGGATCACGGCCCTGTATCTCATCGGCAAACTGCATTGTCTGCCAGCCGTTGCGGTCAGTGAAACGCGAACCGTCGCGCATCAGATACGTATTGACAAACTTACGCGTATAACCCGGACGACCCTGGGTTGCAACAAGCGTGAAGGCCGTCGCGTTATGCTGGTTGCCATCTATCGCCGCCTGAAACGACAGCGCAAGTATATACTCGTTCGGATCGGCCACCTCCTGCACAAACAGATTCTGATAATCCACATCCGGACTGTTTGTTGAATACAGCGAATACTCTCCGCGATCCATCAGCTCTTCCGCGGCCTCAGCCGCCAGGCGAAGATAATAGTCATAGTCATGCTCGGCATACGAAACTCCATGATATTTTCTGAATGTGCCTTCATAGAGACAGAACTGAGACTTCAGAGCCAATGCGGCTCCTTTTGTCAGACGGAACGGAGCATTTTTCTCTTCCTTCTTTGCCGGAAGGTTTTCAATCGCAAAATCGATATCCTCCAACATCCTTGACATGACAAACTCACGGCTGTCACGCGGGTTATAAAGCGCCGCGTCCGCAGAGCCAAGTTCTTTGTCGTACCAGGGCACATCTCCGAAAGTCTTCACTTTATTATAATAGAAATATGCGCGGAAAAATCTTGCAACAGCCGAATACTTGGCAACGGCAGCCTCATCGCTGCAGCGGAACGTATTGCCGAGAAGAGTGTTTATGCGGCGTAGATCCGTCCATGTCCACCCTCCTCCGGTCGCTGGAATTGACCGTCGGCCGCCGCCCTGCATGACAACACTGAGAGTCTTGACCACCATCTGGTCGCTAGTCTCATCAAACGGGCTTTTGTCAAGAAGATTGTTATATAGCGGATTGGTAAACATTTCAAGCGAAGTCGCATCTTTGAAATAGTCAGTTTCCGTCAGCCTGTCTTTCGGACTGATATCCAGACCATCTTCACAGGATGATAGTCCGATTGCCAAGGCACAGAGTAATATGCTAATTGATTTTTTCATTGTTTCATAATTTCTTAGAATGACACATCAAGACCGAACATATAAGTTTTTGGCCACGGATAGAACGCATTGTTGCGCTCATTCGTATCGCGGTTGAAAGCTGCTTCCGGATCTATATATTTCGTATTCTTTTTCAAGGGCGACCAGTAGCAGAGATTTTCACCGGTAAAATAGACCCGCACCTTGTCGATATAAGCCTTTTTTGTCCACTTCGACGGAAGAGTATAACCGACCGTAAAGTTCTTGAAACGCAGATAACGCATGTTCTGGATATAGCGGCTATTGACATTCTTAAGGTTATATGACGTCGACGCATACGCGACAGGACGGGGGAAATAGCTGTCTGGATTCTCCTCCGACCAGATCTTGTCGCGGAAATCTGTCGGCAGAAAAGTCATATAGGGATATCCGTAAGCTCCCCAGAAACTCATCACCTGACCGTGGGGATACCAGTAATGGTTGCCTGTTCCCTGGAAAAATGCAGAGACATCGAAACCGAAATATCGGAATGACGCGGTGATTCCGTAAGAAAGCGTCGGCAACGAGTTTCCGAGAACCTTCAGGTCACCGTGGTTGGCCACTGAGTTGACCGGGACCGCCGACCAGATCCGCTTGCCCGTTTCCGGATCGATCGCATTCAAGGCATCGTTATAGCCGGGATCACCGGAAACCAGATAGTTGCCGTGTCCGTCTGTAATCATCGTCGTATTGCCATTGTTGACAGCTCCATCGCCATTGACATCGACAAATCTGACATCACCCGCCTGATAACCGCCGGGCAAACCATTGGTCACATAGGTGAGATCGACACGGTTCTTATATTCGTTGGCCTCCTCATCGGTCTGGAAAAGACCATCGATGGTATATCCCCAGATCTCTCCGACGCGCATTCCCTCGTAGTAATCCGAAAGGAGCTGGCCTGTATTGTTCTTGTATTTGGTGATTTTGCTGTCATAATCCGAAAGATTGAATCCCAGACTATAGGAGAACGGACTTCCGAAAAGCATGAACGAGTCGTTCCAGTTGACGGAAATCTCATAGCCTTTCGTACGCATGTCGGCATTGTTCATCTGAGGAACACTTGCGCCATACACCGCCGGAAGCTTCACTCCTGCGGTCAGCATATCCTTGGTGTCACGCACGTAAACGTCTCCCGTAAATGAAAGGCGGTTGTTCAGCAGGCTGAAATCAAGACCGACATCCCACTGGTTCGCTTTCTCCCATGTAAGATCCGACGCAATCGGCGCGCCCAGCGAAGAATACTTCCCGGGGACAGTTGTGTCGCCAAACGAAAATGACGCGAAATTATATGATGTGATCAAGCGGAGATATGTATAGTAGCTGCTGACGTTCTGGTTTCCGAGACTTCCGTACGACGCACGGATCTTCGTGTTCGAAACGACATCGCGCAGCCCCTCAAAAAATGACTCTTCAGAAATGCGCCATCCGACCGAGCCCGATGGGAACCAGCCCCAGCGATTGCCACGCGCAAAACGCGACGAACCATCATATCGTCCGGATATTTCAACAAGATATTTACCTTTATAGTCATAGTTGACACGTCCGAAAATGCCTTGAAGAACATACTCATTCTGACCGCCGGTCACAGAAGTGACAATCTGCCCCTCTGAATTGGTGCCGACAAGATTCAGGTCGTCCAGATCAGGAGTGATGAGATTCTGTCCTGTAGCTCCGACAGCCTTGTAATTGCGGGTTTCGTAATTGTAACCAGCCATGACAGTGAGATTGTGCGACTCCTTGAACGTATCCGTATATGTCGCATACGCATTGGCCGAATAATAGTTGGTCGTCCCCACGGATTCCTTCAGGGCATTCAGGCCCGCGCCTGAGACATAGCTGCCCATAGGGCCGTCAGGCACCTCTCTGTAGTAAATATTGTTCGTGCGGTTCGTATTGCGCGTCTGATAAAGACGATAGGTGAAGTCTCCTACAATTGTCAGCTGCTTGATCGGGTTGATCGTCAGGCGGGTAGTGGTAGTGAAATCAGTCTTGCGGTTGGTGTTGCGATGACTGCCTTCTCCCAGAAAGATATGGCGTCCGTTGGCAACCTTGTAATCAGTGTACGGGGTGGAGTAGATCCATGTCCCGTCGGGATTCTTCATAGGGAAACACGCCAGTCCGTGACGTGCCGAATAGGCAAACGTATCCTCTACCGAACCATTCCCCTGAAACTCGTAGGTCGATCCGTAGAAAGCGGTATTATTCGACAGAGTCGCCCACTTGTTGATAGCGAAATCCACCTTGGAACGGATATTATAACGTTTGTATTCATCAGGATTCTGCTTCAATACACCTTCGCGGAAATCAAGCCCGCCTGAAAGAAAATACTTGTATTTATCCTTCCCTCCTGAAAATGAGATATTATGCTGCTGGGTCGGGTGAGATTCACGGTAAAGCATATGATACCAGTCGTAATTGCCGTAGTAATACCACTGGCGCTTTCCGTTGCGTGTCTCCTCGACAACCCACGGACGGTCGGGATGTTCAGTCTTGTCATTGACCCTGGCAAGCAGCTGCTGCATGTCATAGTCGCTGTAGTTGATGTAATTCGTATTGCTGTTACCCTGCCAGAACTGGTTGACATTCACAACCGACCAATAGCCCTGGGTGACGAAATCGGTAGACGTCGTCGCCGACTCCCATCCGACACGTCCGTTATAGCGTACGGTCGATTTCCCATCTTTCCCCTGACCCGACTTTGTGGTCACAAGAATAACACCGAAAGCCGCTCTGGCTCCGTAGACGGCCGCCGCCGAAGCATCCTTGATGACCGAGACCGACTCGACATCATTTGGATTGACCGAGTCTATATCGCCTATCGCGCCATCGATGAGGACAAGAGGTCCGGCATTGTTGATCGACTCCTTTCCCCTGATATTGATCGTGGCACTCTGACCGGGAACACCCGACGATGTCGTGATGTTAAGACCGGCAACCGAACCCTGAAGCATATTGCTCACCGACGAAACAGGGCGGCTTTCAAGCTTCGATCCGTCAATACTTGCAACCGCGCCCGTCAGGTTGACCTTCTTCTGAGTGCCATAGCCTATGACCACCGTCTCTTCAAGCAAAACGGAATTTTCCTGCATGACAACATCAACCTGAGTCTGACCGGGGGATACGGTTACTTTATGCGTGTCAAATCCGATGTAGGTAAATGTCAGCACAGTCGGCTTGGCAGGAATTTTCAATGAAAACTTCCCGTCGATATCAGTTTGACAGCCGATCGCAGTGCCCTTGATCTGGACTGACACCCCGACCAGTGGTTCATCTGAGGTGTCGACCACTATGCCTGACACGACCCTATCCTGGGCTGATAGCCCCAAAACACATGTCAAAAGCATGAACAACGTCAGAAAGACGACTCTTACTCGTTTCATTATTAATGTTTTTGATGGTTTAAATTATATAATTTCATTAACTCGGAAAAATAACTTCCGCAAAAAACTGATTCGTCAATTATTGACCATGGAATCTCACCATCTGTATGATTCGATATCAAACGGCTTCGGGCGGGCCATATTCTCCACAGAGACATTGCCGAATTCATCCGTCACAGTTATGATCAGATCCGTATCGGCATCAGGAGCCTTCACTTTAAAGAAATGATTGAAATTCTGAGTGATGAAATTGGGAGCCGACGTAACCGACGAGCTGTTGAAACGCTTCACCGACATGGCTGCAATATGAAGTGGATCATAAGCCATTACAGGCGTAACCGTCAGGCTCTGACCCTTGTCGGTCACTACAGAGATTGTCCAGTCGGCATTATAATTCCACACATTCAGAAGAACCTCATTGTTCTGTGTGCCGGGATAAGCCACGCAATAGCGCTGGAACGACAGCACCGCAGAAGTCGAAGTGGCAGGAAGTTCCGGGACATCCGACATCGAAAACTTCACATTATTGAGGTCGTATGACCGGAACTGCACAGATTCATCCAGGCCGCACCCCTTATACCTGTAGGAAAACTTCTTTCCCTTGAAATCCCAGACAGCATATCCGGCAGGCGTACCGTCAGGAGCCATCAGGCATCCGGGTGTGAGATAGCCTGACCACCACCAGTCGCCACATACAGCACCTACATTATGTTCCTGAACCTTTGCGCCTCCGACAATGTCGTCCGAAGGCAAAACATTATAATTCTTATGCGTGTGACCCGTCACGAACTGAACATCATATCCGTCAACCACACCGAGAAGCTGATCCGCATTGACAAGATCCTTTTTAAACCTTGTTGCCGTCAACGGATAATAGAGCGGAGCGTGCATCATGATCACGACCGGTGTCCCCTTGTCAACATATTCCAGATCACGCGACAGCCATGCCAGCTGTTCCGGAACCACCTGTTCGACATAATTGCGGCTTTCCGTTCCGTCGTAGCTGCTGCAATCAATATTATCCAGAACAACATAGTGGACCTGACCGATATTGAACGAATAATAGTTCGGCGAAATCACTGATCTGTAGCTGAACTTCGCATCAATATTGTTCGTAGCCTTATAATCATTGTCATGATTCCCGATCGTATGGTAGATTGTCATTCCCGACAAACGCGAATTGACCGTCGCAACATACTCATCCATCGAGAATTTTCGTGTATACCAATAAATATCCCAGGTCATATCGCCCAACGTGATCCCATAAATCCTGTCCGACGGATGCGCGCCGCGGTACTTGTTGATATCGTCTGTTATATTAGTAAACTGATTGATATCATTCGTACGGTCCGCCAGATGCATATCGCCAAGGAAAACAACCTTGTAATCATCCTGATTGCCGACCCGGTCGACAACAAAATCGATTCGCTCGGACACTGACGCGCCCAACTTTGTCTGTTGAAAGATCTGCGGCATCACACCTTTGGTCTGAGGCTCGTAGCCCGACGGAACCGTGTAGAACACATAGCCCAGTTCTTTTTTCGAATTCATCTGATAGACACCGTCCGCATCTGTCGTGACAATCTCGAAGCCGTCGGAAACCTGAACCCCCGCAACGCCTTCACCTTCTGAATCCGATATGAAACCATAGACAGTCGCTCCCTCCTCAGGGCTGATGATACGCTCGACAACCGTTATGTCAGACTTGCCAAACGACTTCTTGCGCTCGCCTCGTTTTAGATAGACGCGATATTCACCGGATCCCATATGGGCCGGAAACCTAACACTGAACCGCTCAGGGCTGACCGATGACAACACCCCTTCATAAGAAATGCCACTTGCATTTTCCATCATCACAAGATCGGATATCAACGGGGATTTTCCATCTTTGACCGCGAAAACGCAATCGGCATTTTTTGATACAACCATCGAGGCCGGAACCTCGAAATCGACATCCAGTGGAGTCTCCGCCTCTGGTTCATCGCTGCACGAAAAAAACGCCAGCGGAATAATAGCCAGAAGCAAACTTAATAACGGATACTTGACTTGATTCATGGAAGCTGAAATGTTAGTTATTTTAAGGTTTTTTCAATTCTTTCATCTCTCGACATATTTTAAACGCCAGCAAAAAACAAACCGTTAATTCATCTGCATAACATTTAAAAAAACCAAAGAAATAAAATTCAATTCAATTCAATTTTTAGTATTTTTGTTTATTATCATTCGCAAAGTTAATTTATTTTATTTGAAAAATCCAAATTTTCACTTTGTAAAAGCAAAAAAAATCTTTCGTTTTAGGCCAATTATCCTCACTTTCAACTTCACATTAGAAGCAATTGCATTTCGATTCGAAACAACAAGACTACAAAATCAACCATTACAAAACTAATATTCAGCACATTACAACAAACAACACCCCACATCACCCCAATCCAACACGCCTTGACAAAGACATCATGTATTTTTTATGTTAATTTTAATTCATTTTTTTCAGCCTTCTGTTGTAAAAAAACTCATTAATCATTATCTTTGTATATACTGAAAATCAGTCGTCACGACACCTGTTGGCAACCGCCGGATGCAAAACCGACACAAAACAAAACAATCACAGCAAAACGAACAGACATAAAGATGAAACAATCCGCCTCAACAGCTACGCTCGCAACACTTGCGGCTGCGGCCATCATCACCTCCTGCTCGGCAGGCTCACAAACCCAGAATGATGACTACGCATCAAAAGTAAACCCCTTCATCGGTACTGATTTTACCGGAAACACATACCCAGGCGCCCAGGCCCCTTTCGGAATGGTACAGCTAAGCCCCGACAACGGACTTCCCGGATGGGATCGAATCGCAGGATACTTCTACCCCGACAGCACAATTGCCGGATTCAGCCACACCCACCTCTGCGGCACCGGAGCCGGCGACCTGTATGACATATCATTCATGCCGGTAACCGTTCCATGGAAAGAAGCGCCGCAACCGCTCGGAATTCACTCCCGGTTCCGTCATGAAACAGAAGAAGCCGAAGCCGGATATTATAAGGTTACCCTCGACGACTATGGAATCGATGTTGAACTGACCGCCACTGAACGGACGGGAATCCAGCGCTACACATTCCCCGGTGGCGAGGCTGCCGTCATACTAAATCTCGCCAAAGCAATGAACTGGGACGCAACAACCGACTCACGCATCTCGGTCATCGATTCCGTGACCATCGAAGGCTACAGATTCTCCAACGGATGGGCCCGCGACCAGAGGGTATTCTTCCGCAGCCGTTTCTCCCGCCCCTGGAAATCTGTCAGAATCGACACCACCGCCATCATCGACAGTGAGACAGACAAACCGACAGGCGCAACCGGAACCATCGCGACATTCTACTTCGACACCCGAAAAGGCGAGCAGATAACCGTGGCGACCGCAATTTCCGGAGTATCCGAACAGGGGGCGGCCCTCAACCTCCAGACCGAAGCCCCTGAAAACGACTTCGACAAATACCGCAACTCAACCCGCAACAACTGGAACTCCCAGCTTGGAAAAATCGAAGTGACCGGCAACAACACAGACGACATAGTCAACTTCTACACCGCCCTCTACCATTCAATGATCGCTCCGACCATATTCAGCGACGTCGACGGCGGCTACCGCGGACCCGACGGCAAAAACCACAAAACCGACGGATGGGAAAACTACTCGACCTTCTCACTCTGGGACACATACCGCGCCGCTCATCCGCTCTTCACCATCACCGAACCCGAGCGCACAAACGACATGATCAAATCGTTCATGGCTTTCTATGAGCAGAACGGACGTCTCCCGGTCTGGAATTTCCAGGGCGTCGAAACCGACATGATGCTCGGCTACCACGCGGTCCCCGTGATCGTCGACGCATATCTCAAAGGCATCGGAGATTTCGATCCGGAAAAAGCGCTCGAAGCATGTGTAGCAACCGCAAACATCGACAACTACCGCGGAATCGGACTCTACAAGAAACTCGGCTATGTCCCCTACGACGTCGTCGACCCGTACAATTCCGAAAACTGGTCGCTTTCACGCTCACTCGAATACGCATTCGACGACTACTGCATTGCCCGCATGGCCGAAAAAATGGGCAAAAAAGAAATCGCCGATCAATTCTACAAACGGGCGGCCAACTACCGCAACCACTACAACCCAGCCTACGGATTCATGGTGCCCCGCGATTCCGACGGAAACTGGCAACCCGGATTCAACCCCGACGAATACACCGCCCACATCTCCGAAAGCAACGCCTGGCACTACCTCTGGTCCGTCCAGCACGACATCCCCGGACTCATCGACCTTATGGGAAAAGACCGCTTCACAGCCAAACTCGACAGCATGTTCACATACGAACCGGCCGACCGTGAAAAGCTCCCGCTGTTCTCAACCGGAATGATCGGCCAGTATGTCCACGGAAACGAACCCTCCCACCACGTCATCTACCTCTTCAACGCAATAGGACAGCCTTGGAAAACAGCCGAATACGCCCGAAAAGTAATGAAAGAGCTCTATCTCAACTCTCCTGCCGGACTTTGCGGAAACGAAGACCTCGGACAGATGTCGGCCTGGTTTGTGTTCAGTGCAATGGGATTCTATCCTGTCGACCCCGTCAGCGGACGCTACGAAATAGGGACTCCGCTCTTCCCTTCAGTCCGCATAAACCTCGACAACGGGAAAACATTCACCGTAAACGCCCCCGGCGTATCCGACAAAAACATATATATTAAAGGTGTAAAAGTCAACGGCCAACCATACAGCCACAGCTACATAACCCACGACATGATCACCTCTGGAGCGACAATAGACTTCGAAATGACCGATGAACCAGGCCATATATGGTACACCACCGGACAGGCAAACGACAAATGACAGATTTTGCCGGTTCAGCTTTTTTTCGTAACTTTGGATAAGAAACCGGCTGCAGACCCGCTGAGCGCAACCATCGCCGGCATCATCCGGACACCGGCGGAATCTGCAACCGTCCAACTATTCTCTAATTGAATTTCCACTAATTTTCATAATGAACAACGACTTTAGAAACTTTGCCGTAAAACACCTCGGAATGAACGGCCTTTCGCTTGACAACTACACTGCAGCCATAAACTCTACAGCGATACGATCAAGCTACATAAACCCCACCATCATCGAAGAGCGCCAGCTCAACGTCGCGCAGATGGACGTTTTCTCACGTCTTATGATGGACCGCGTGATATTCCTCGGAACCGACGTCAACGACTACACCGCAAACGTAATCCAGGCCCAGCTCCTCTATCTTGACTCGACAGATCCCGGAAAAGACGTAAGCATCTACATAAACTCTCCCGGTGGCTCCGTCTATGCCGGACTCGGCATCTACGACACCATGCAGTATATCTCCAGCGACGTCGCCACGATCTGCACCGGAATGGCAGCATCAATGGCCGCGGTTCTCCTCGTTTCCGGAACAAAAGGCAAACGCTTCGCCCTACGCCACTCCCGCGTCATGATCCACCAGCCGATGGGTGGCGCACAAGGACAGGCAAGCGACATCGAAATCACTGCCCGCGAAATCCAGAAACTCAAGAAAGAACTCTACACTATAATATCCGACCACTCCGGACAGCCATTCGACAAAGTCGAGCGGGACAGCGACCGCGACTACTGGATGACATCGGAAGAAGCTAAGAACTACGGAATGATCGACGACGTCCTCATCCGAGCCAAACACTAACCAACCCCAGACATGGCAAAAAAACGAAACGGCCAGAATAACGACGAAGAAGTCTTCTGCTCATTCTGCGGATCTCCGGCAACCGGCAACAAAGTATTCATTCCCGCTGCCGACGGCAACTCCTATATCTGCGAAGATTGCGTGACGACTATCCAGGACGCGCTCAAGGGCTTCAAGGAAGCCCACGGCATCGCCGGCCCCGGGTCCGTGCAGACTAAAGCGCCGGACCTCAGAAAAGTTCCCAAGCCAAAAGAGATTTTCGAATTCCTTAACACCTATGTCATAGGACAGGAATCAGCGAAACGCTATCTCTCCGTCGCCGTCTACAACCACTATAAACGCCTTGCACAGAACACTGCCGATGATGTTGACATCGAAAAAAGCAATATCATCATGGTCGGACCGACCGGAACCGGAAAGACCCTCCTCGCAAAAACAATCGCAAGGCTTCTCGACGTTCCGTTCACAATCGTCGACGCCACAGTGCTGACAGAAGCCGGATATGTCGGAGAAGACATCGAAAGCCTGCTGACCCGATTGCTGCAGGCCGCTGACTACGACGTTGACAAAGCCCAGCGCGGAATCGTTTTCATTGACGAAATCGACAAGATAGCACGCAAAGGCGACAACCCGTCAATCACCCGCGACGTAAGCGGCGAAGGCGTTCAGCAAGGACTTCTCAAACTACTCGAAGGTTCCGTCGTAAACGTACCGCCCCAAGGTGGACGCAAACACCCCGAACAGAGGATGATCCCCGTCGACACAAAAAACATCCTCTTCATCTGCGGAGGTGCTTTCGACGGAATCGAGCGCAAGATCGCCCAGCGGCTCAACTCCCACGTTGTCGGCTACAGCAACAAGGCCCGCAAAGGAATCGACCGCGACAACTTCCTCCAGTATGTCGCTCCGCAGGATCTGAAATCTTTCGGACTCATCCCCGAAATCATCGGTCGCCTGCCGGTTCTGACCCACCTCGAGCCTCTTGACCGCGACGCCTTGCGACGTGTACTGACCGAACCCAAAAATGCAATTGTCCGACAATACGAAAAACTCTTCCGCATGGACAACGTCGAGCTGACATTCTCACCCGACGCCCTTGACCTGATTGTCGACAAGGCTATCGAATATAAACTCGGCGCCCGCGGTCTACGCTCAATTGTCGAGACCATAATGATGGACGCAATGTTCGAAACCCCCTCGACAGACAAGAAAACCTTCAAGGTTGACGCGGCATACGCCATCCGCAAACTGGAAGAAGCAAACTTCGAGATCAACCGCAACTGACACCCCTGCCCTCCCGGCCATACGGTCCGGGAAGGCAGGTCCAACTCCTCCTCCCCCCTTCAAAACTATTTCTTCTCACAGTTTCCAAACCAATCCACTCACCTCTTCGCCATGGCAAACCCTTCCGAACTAACCGCCGCCCTCAAACACCATTTCGGCTTCGACTCCTTTAAAGGACACCAGCAGGCAATCATGCAAAGTCTTCTGGATGGCAATGACACATTTGTCCTTATGCCGACCGGAGGTGGAAAATCGCTATGCTATCAGCTGCCGGCACTGATGATGGAAGGCACGGCCATCGTCATCTCCCCCCTGATTGCTTTAATGAAAAATCAGGTCGACGCCATGAGAAACTTCAGCGAAGACGATGGCATTGCCCACTTCCTCAACTCCTCGCTCAACAAATCCGCCATAGACAAAGTGAAATCTGACATCGTCTGCGGAAAAACCAAACTTCTCTACGTTGCTCCGGAATCCCTGACCAAAGACGAATACATCGACTTCCTGCGGTCTGTCAAAATTTCATTCTACGCCGTCGACGAAGCTCACTGCATATCAGAATGGGGTCACGATTTCCGTCCCGAATACAGGCGAATCCGCCCGATCATAAACGAAATCGGAAAATGCCCGGTCATTGCTCTGACTGCGACCGCAACCCCGAAAGTCCAGCACGACATCCAGAAAAACCTCGGCATGTCAGGGGCAAACGTATTTAAATCATCATTCAATCGCGAGAACCTCTATTATGAGATCCGCCCGAAAACCCCCGACACCGACAAAGAAATAATCCGGTTCATCAAAAGCATGGAAGGCAAATCAGGCATAATCTACTGCCTGAGCAGGAAAAAAGTGGAGGAACTTGCCGAAATGCTCATTGTAAACAAAATCCGTGCGCTACCATATCATGCCGGAATGGACGGAGCGACCAGATCCGCCAATCAGGACGCATTTCTCTACGAACAGGTCGACGTCATAGTAGCCACTATCGCTTTCGGAATGGGCATCGACAAACCTGACGTCCGGTTTGTAATTCACTACGATATGCCGAAATCCCTCGAAGGCTACTACCAGGAAACCGGACGGGCCGGACGCGACGGCGGCGAAGGTCGCTGCATAACCTTCTACTCATCAAAAGATCTCCAGAAAATGGAGAAATTCATCCAGAACAAACCCGTCGCCGAACAGGAAATCGGCCGACAGCTGCTCATGGAAACTGCCTCTTATGCCGAATCAAGCATATGCCGCCGACGGACTCTGCTCCACTACTTCGGAGAAAACTACTCCATCGACAACTGCGGAAATTGCGACAACTGCCGGGCTCCGAAAAAGAATGTAGAGGCACGCGACGAACTCTGCTCACTGATTGAGACCGTAATGGTGCTCAAGGAGAAATTCAAGGCCGACTACGTCATCGACGTCCTCAGAGGACGCCTGACAAGCGACGTCAAATCTTACCATCACGAAAAGCTCGAAACATTCGGATCCTGCAACGACTGCCTGCCGCGACACCTCAACGCCGTTGTCCGTCAATCGATAATAGGAGGTTATATCGAACGCGACATTGAGAATTTCGGACTGCTCAAACTGACCGCGAAAGCTCACGAATTTCTACGTAAGCCCACCTCTTTTACAATTGTCGAGGACGCCGAATTCAACGACTACGAATCCGAATGCGACAACTTGCGTTCAGGAGCCGGATCTGCCGCCGATGCCGAACTCTTCGCCATTTTGAGAAACCTCAGAAAAGAAGTGGCCGACAAACTCAATCTTCCTCCCTACATCATATTCCAGGATCCGTCCCTTGAAGCAATGGCGACAACCTATCCCGTATCGATCGACGAACTCGCAAATATTCCGGGGGTCGGAGCTGGAAAAGCACGCCGATACGGAGCGAAATTCGTCGATGTGATCCGGCGTCATGTCGAAACAAACGAAATTCAGCGGCCCGAAGACCTCGTCGTACGCACCGTCGCAAACAAAAGCAAAGTCAAAATATCCATCATCCACGCCATCGACCGCAAAATACCCCTCGATGAGATTGCCAGGTCAAAAGGCATGTCGCTCTCCGAACTGATGGACGAAATCGAAGCCATTCTGAATTCCGGAACAAAAATAAACATAAACTACCATATCAACGAGCTCCTCGACGACGAACAACAGGACGACCTGTTCGACTACTTCCGCGAGAGCGACACAGGAAACCTCGACGAAGCCTATGCCGAACTCTCCGACGAATTCAACGAAGAGGAAATCCGGCTGATGAAAATCAAATTCATTGCCGAAATGGGATATTAACACGTCTGATCAATCCGAAAATGAAAAATGTTGTCAGATATCATAACGTCGACATTGTCCGTCAGGACATCCGCGTACTCAAACACATCGACCTATCAATCGATGCAGGCGAATTTGTCTATATTACCGGGAAAGTAGGCAGCGGCAAAAGCTCCCTGCTGAAAACAATGTATGCCGAAGTCCCCATCGCATCAGGCAACGCCGAAGTTCTCGCATACGACCTGACAGCCATCAAAACCCGACAGATTCCATTGCTCAGACGCGGCATAGGAATCGTTTTTCAGGATTTCAGACTGCTCAACGACCGAAACGTCTACCACAACCTCGAATTCGTACTGAAAGCCACCGGATGGAAAGACAAATCTGAAATCGACCAGCGCATCGAAGACCGTCTGCGACAGGTCGGAATGCTAAACAAAAGCTACAAAATGCCTTATGAGCTCTCAGGAGGCGAACAGCAACGCATCGTCATCGCCAGGGCGATGCTCAACGACCCCTCCCTGCTGCTCGCTGACGAGCCGACCGGAAATCTTGATCCCGCCACCGCCCGCCAGATAATGGAACGCCTGCATGAGATCAGCGCAAACGGAACGACAGTCATCGTGACAACCCACAATGAAACAATAACATCCTCTATGCCGGCACGCACACTCCATTGTGCCGACCGCATCATATCTGATAAAAAATCCGGGTAAACCGATTCTTAGAAACTGTTTAAATTTAGTTGTGGGATTAATTGAGAGGATTTTATGAGGTGTTTTTACGAGTTGAAGAGG
>JAIDXA010000276.1 GCA_029058705.1 Paramuribaculum sp.
TTTTGTGAAAGTAAGAGCCCGTTCCCCAGCGTTAACAAATATTGGGGAATGGGGTCTAAGTGAAAGATGACGGTTGTTGGAATGATGAATTTCTTAAAAAATCACTAATTTTGCAGCCTGTTAAATTGTTTTTGTCGGCGGAGGGTGTCGGATCCGTTGACGAAGCATATTGAAAAAGAATATATGATGAATGTCAAGGATATAAACATAGATGACTTTAACTATCCGTTGCCGGATGAACGGATTGCCCGCCATCCTCTGGCGGACCGTGCTTCATGCAGGTTGCTGATGAGAGACGGCGCGGGAGTTCTTTCGCAACATCGTTTCGACGAGATTCCCGGGCTGCTGCCGTCGTCGTCGATGCTCGTCTATAATAATACGAAGGTCATAAACGCGCGTTTGCGTTTCCGCAAGCCGGGTGGAGCGCGCATAGAGATTTTTTGTCTTGAACCGGTAGCCCCCCGGGATTACCAACAGTCGTTTGCCGCGGAAGAGCGTTGCTCCTGGAGCTGTTTTGTCGGCAATTCCAAAAGATGGAAAAGCGGGTTTCTGGAGATGCCTCTGACTGTCGGAAACGGCACGGAGGTCGTTTTACGGGCAGAGCGTCTGGAGAAGTCCGACAGCGGGTCGACGGTTGAATTCAGCTGGGGCGGCGGAGTCACTTTCTCTCAGATAATCGAGGCTGCCGGGGAGATTCCGATTCCTCCTTATCTGAATCGGGAGACCGAGGCGACCGATACGGAGGACTATCAGACTGTGTTTTCACGCATCGAGGGATCTGTGGCCGCTCCTACGGCCGGACTTCATTTCACACCGGAAGTGCTTGCCCGTATAGATGCAAGCGGAATCGTGAGGCGGGAGCTGACGCTGCATGTCGGGGCGGGTACTTTCCAGCCTGTCAAATCGGCGACGATAGGGGGGCATGGGATGCACAGCGAGTTTATTTCGGTTGAAAGGTCTCTGATACGCGAGCTTTCGCGCGGGGAGCGCAAAGTCATAGCGGTGGGCACAACCTCTGTCAGGACATTGGAGAGTCTGTATCATCTCGGCTGTATGGTGGCCGAGGGTCGCGATCCAGACATGGTTGACCAGTGGTATGCCTATTCGGAGTCCCATCCGGCGCTGGCGACAGGGGAAGCTCTTGGGTGTCTTGCCGATTATCTGGAGCGCAATTGTATGGATTGTCTGACAGCGACCACCCGTATAATCATAGCTCCCGGCTATGACTATAAGGTTGTCGACGGTATGGTGACGAATTTCCATCAGCCTCAGTCGACATTATTGTTGCTTGTTTCGGCGTTTACCGGAGGTGACTGGCGGCGGATGTATGATTATGCGCTCGACAACGGATTCCGTTTTCTCAGCTACGGAGACGCGCAGCTGCTTCTCAGGTAGGCGGGGCCGGAACTTGTGGAACATTATGTGTTAAATGTTCCACGAGTTATTGACATTATGTCCGATTTATAAACACAAAAACCATTTTAGCGAGTATTACCCTTTTCTATTACGTTGAAAAACCATTACTTTGCATTCGAATTACCGCAAACTTTTATCTTCGTATGGGTAAAATAATCGCAATAGCCAACCAGAAGGGCGGGGTCGGAAAAACGACCACCACAATCAATCTCGGCGCATCGCTTGCGTCGGAAGGAAAGACAGTGCTTATTGTCGATGCTGATCCGCAGGCCAATGCGACGTCAGGCTACGGCATCAAGCCTGAGGGTATGTCATCGTCGATCTATGAGTGTCTTGTCGACGAATATCCTCTTGCAGGTTCACAGGTCGCAACCTGCATGAAGGGTCTTGATCTGATCGGTTCAAGAATCGATCTTGCCGGGGCCGAGCTGGAGCTTATCAGCCGCCAGCATCGGGAAAGTGTGATGGCGCGGGCGCTTGACCCTGTCCGCGACCAGTATGACTATATACTGATCGACTGTTCTCCGTCGCTCGGGCTGATCACCGTCAACGCGCTGACGGCAGCCGATTCGGTGATTATCCCTGTGCAGGCCGAATATTTCGCGCTTGAGGGAATCACCAAGCTTATCAACACGATCCGCATCATCAAGCCAAAGCTCAATCCGGGGCTTGAGATCGAGGGATTCCTGCTGACAATGTATGATGCCCGTCTGCGTCTTGCCAATCAGATCTATGAGGAGCTGAAAAGCCATTTCGGCGACATGGTCTTCACTACGGTCATTCCCCGTAACATCCGTCTGTCGGAGGCTCCTTCGCATGGATTGCCGGCTCTGCTCTACGATCCTGACAGCCGGGGGGCGACGTCGCACATAGCTCTTGCCCGTGAAATAATAGCCAAACACCGCAAGCAGGTGCGCAGACACCGGTAGCGGTCAGGTATGTGTCACACACACTTTCTCTCTCCACACCGTCAATTATAAACATCATACTATCTTCCACATATGGCACCAAGACGAAATGCCCTCGGCCGAGGGCTTGACTCGCTGATTTCGATGGACGATGTGCCGGCACGCGGTTCATCGGCAATCAATGAAATTCCACTGTCGCAGATAACACCCAATCCCGACCAGCCCCGAATCAATTTCGATGAGGACGCTCTCGACGAGCTTGCGGTTTCGATCCGTGAGCTTGGGATTATCCAGCCGCTTTCGCTCAGGAAGGTCGGCCCGGACACATATCAGATCATAGCGGGCGAACGTCGCTACAGGGCGGCTTCGCGTGCGGGACTGACGACCGTCCCGGCCTATATCAGAACGGCCAATGAGGCCGAGCTAACCGAAATGGCCCTTATAGAGAATATTCAGCGCGAGGATCTGAATGCGATTGAAATCGCGCTTACGTTCAAGAAACTGATCGACCAGTATCAGCTGACGCAGGAGCGTCTGAGCGAAAGGATAGGCAAGAAACGCGCCACGATCGCCAATTTCCTAAGGCTGCTGCGTCTTCCTGCCGAAGTCCAGCTTGGGCTTCGTGACAAACTTGTTGATATGGGACATGCCCGGGCTCTTCTGTCGGTCGAGGACCCGACTCTCCAGCTCAAGCTATATAACCGCATTGTCAAGGAGGGGCTCTCGGTCAGGAAGGTCGAGGAGCTGGTGAAGGCGCTGAGGGAAACGGCATCCGGCAAGGAAGGAGGCCGTGTGTCCAAAAGCTCGGCCGGAAGTGAGTTTGACATTCTCGGCGAGCACCTTTCACAGCGTTTTTCGACTCCGGTTTCGTTTGCCTGCTCCAAATCCGGCAAAGGAAAAATCACGTTCTCGTTCAATAACGAGAGTGAACTTGAAAGATTAATTACTATCTTTGACAATCTAAAGCCCCGCGAAAATTAAATAATCCATCGGAAATCGCGCCTAAGGGGCGGGGCAATCGAGTGGGTTTCAGGTGGTTGAACTTGGATAAGCGAAACAGTGCAAGGAAGCGGATCGAAAAATTCCGGAAGATTAAAACTGGCATTCAGCGCGATTTTTTTCGCGCTGTTGATACCGTTTAACATTTTTTCAGCAAATTTGACTCAGCCTGAACCGGGTTGGTCAGAGATCTCCTCAGAGCCGCTGAAAACGCTTCCCGATGCAATTCCTCTTTCCGATCCGCTGACATCTCCGTCGGCGGTTGAGGAGGAGTATATCACCGTCAACGGAGACCGTGTCACCCTTACGCCGGTCGACACTGTGGCGATTGTGAATTCGCCGTCAATGGCGCTGTTTGATGACAGCACTGTAGTGAAGGATGTCAATCCGAATGCAGTAAAGGTCTTTACCCCCGATCCGGTACGTGCAGTGTGGATGTCGGCGCTGTGTCCGGGTCTTGGCCAGATCTATAACCGCCGCTATTGGAAACTGCCGATAGTTGTCGGCGGATTTATGGGACTGGGCTACGGGTCATCGTGGAACAACGGAATGCTTGCCGACTATACACGTGCCTATACAGATCTGATGGACAATGATCCGTCGACAAAATCATATATGGATTTTTTTCCGCCTAACACCGATGAATCGACGCTCAACCGCAGTTGGCTTGAACGGACGCTCAAAAGCCGTAAGGATTATTACCGCCGCAATCGCGACCTGTGTATAATCTGTATGGTCGGTGTGTATCTCATAGCGATGGTCGATGCATATGTTGATGCGTCGCTCTCTAATTTCGACATCTCTCCCGATTTATCAATGCAAGTCACGCCAGCTTTGATTCAAGACCCGCAAAACCGTTTGCCTGCTCTTGGATTTCAGTTGGCATTTAATTTTTAAAACTGAAGATTCCGACGCGTGCCGGCATGAACTTGTTGAATCATTGAATCGGTTACGGCGTGCGCATAAAATAAAACAGTCATCGTATGACCATGAGACAATTCTTTACATCAGCTCTTCTCGCACTCTCAGCCGCGACACTCTCAGCCGCCCCGGCGCCGTCGGTGCTTGACATAAAGCACTCTCTGCGCGACGACAATGTCCGGCCTCCTGAAAGCTTCGAGACTCAGTCGAGAGTCCTCGAAGAGAATTTTTTTCTAAGAAACTACACCGATTCGCGTCAGACATCAAGCGATGCGCGTCTTGGAACTCCGGAAGAGTATACGCGTAAACTCGCCCAATTGAACACGGAGATCGAAATGCCATATAATCCGGTTGTCGGGAAACTGATCGACATGTATCTCGGCAAACGTCGTAATCTGGTCTCCAACATGCTCGGACTTCATGACTATTACGGCGATATTTTTGTCGAGGAACTGGAGAAGGAGGGCATGCCTCTGGAACTTCAGTATCTGCCTGTCATTGAAAGTGCGATCAATCCCAATGCGGTTTCGCGTGCCGGAGCGACAGGGTTGTGGCAGTTCATGCCTGCAACGGCCAAGGGTCTCGGCATGGAGGTCAGTTCGCTTGTCGATGAACGGCGCGATGCCCGTGAGTCGTCAAGAAACGCCGCGCGATACCTGAAGCAGCTTTATAATATTTATGGAGACTGGTCGCTTGCGATCGCAGCCTATAACTGTGGCCCGGGCAATGTCAACAAAGCGCGTCGACGCGCAGGCGATGCAAATTCTGATTTCTGGGAAATATACAATTATCTTCCTTCAGAAACCCGCGGGTATGTTCCGGCTTTCATTGCCGCTAATTTTGTGATGAATTATCATGATGACTATGGCATTCACCGCCCGGTCATCAAGCGTCCTTTGATTACCGATACAGTAGAGGTGCGCGAGCGTGTCCATTTCAATCAGATCGCAAACGTGCTGAACATTCCGGTCGATGAAATCAGAATGCTCAACCCCCAATATAGAAAGGATGTCATTCCCGGCAGTCCGACCCGTCCGTACCTTCTGACGCTTCCTTCGCAGCAGGTTTTGAGCTATATCTCATCGCGCGACGACATTTTGGCCTATGATGCGGACAAGTACACGCCCCGCTCGACGGTTTCGATCGGCCCGAACAAGAAGAAAGAGGAGCCAGTAGAGAATCCGGCGCAGAAAGAAGAGAAAGAAGAGAATGTGGAAGAAGCGGCCAAGCAGACTGAACCCCAGCAGAACACACTTCTTGCCGATCAGGTTACGCGCACGACCCATACGGTTGGCCGAGGCGAGGATCTCGGATCGATAGCAAAGCATTATGGTGTCAGCGCGACAGATATAAAACATTGGAATAACCTTCGCCGCGGCAAGGTGAGAGAGGGCGATCAGCTGGTTATCGAACTGCGCCAACGCAACACAGTGGCGGCTGTCAACACAAGGCAGAAGACAACATCGCAGTCTTCCCAGACAGAAGTGCCAGCCCGTCAGACAAAGGCGCGTCCGGCAACTTCGGCAAACGATTATCAGAATGTGCCCGCGCGCTCAACGTCACGTTCATCCGCATCGCGAGCCTCTGTTCCGCAGCGCAACTCTGAAAAATACAAGAATAAAAAACAGGCCGATGCCAAGAAAACCACGACAAAAAAAGCGCGACAGCAGAAGCCCGTGGAGCATACGGTCAAGAGCGGCGAGAGCCTGGATAAAATCGCAAAACGCAATGGCACTACTGTCGACGAACTGCGCAAGGCCAACGGCATGAAGAAAAACGCGACGATGCTCCAGCCCGGTCAGAAACTGAAAATTCCGAAGAAAACTGCGGAAAAAGCCAAATCATCCAAAAATAAAAAGGATAATAAGCCGGCGGCTTCCAAAAAAACGAATAAGACCGCTTCGAAAGCCAAACAGACTTCAAATAAAAAGAAGAAGTGAAAACAGTCGATAGTGAAAATATGTCGTAAAACATAATTTTATGGCAAATTGTCAGCAGGCGCCTTGAATTTAACTAAATTTAAGGCGCCTGCTGGGTGAACATCTATTGTTTTATTCGTTATATTTGCAACGAAACTCAAACAAAAATATCATAACCAAATATATTATGGATATTAATAAAATAATGACCTCTCTCGAGATGAAACATCCGGGAGAAAAAGAGTATCTACAGGCAGTCAAAGAGGTGTTGATGTGTGTGGAGGATGTCTATAACCAGCACCCTGAATTTGAGAAAGCCAGAATTATCGAGCGCATGGTCGAGCCGGACAGGATTTTCACATTCCGTGTGACATGGACAGATGACCGCGGCGACGTTCAGACAAACATCGGTTATCGTGTGCAGTTCAACAACGCCATCGGTCCGTACAAGGGCGGTATCCGGTTTCACGCTTCGGTCAACCTTTCGATTCTAAAATTCCTCGGCTTCGAGCAGACATTCAAAAACGCTTTGACAACACTTCCGATGGGAGGCGCGAAAGGCGGCTCCGATTTCTCACCCCGAGGCAAGAGCGATGCGGAAATAATGCGTTTCTGTCAGGCATTCATGCTTGAACTCTGGAAGAACATCGGAATTGACCGCGATGTGCCCGCAGGCGATATAGGAGTCGGCGGACGGGAGGTCGGATATATGTATGGAATGTATAAGAAGCTCCGCAACGAGTGTGATGGTTCGATGACCGGCAAGGCAATGGAATTCGGCGGCTCGCGTATCCGTCCGGAGGCAACCGGATTCGGCGCTCTTTATTTCGTTCAGAGCATGCTTGCCGCCAAGGGTGAGGACATCAAGGGCAAGACAGTGGCGATTTCAGGATTCGGCAATGTTGCATGGGGGGCTGCCCTCAAGGCGACAGAGCTTGGCGCGAAGGTTGTCACCATTTCAGGTCCTGACGGATATGTCTATGACCCAGAGGGAATCTGCGGCGACAAGATCAGCCACATGCTCTATCTCCGCGCCACGGGCGATGATATAGTCGCTCCTTATGTCGAGCAGTTCCCGGAAGCCCAGTTCTTCGCAGGCAAGAAACCATGGGAGCAGAAGGTCGACATTGCGCTTCCCTGCGCCACCCAGAACGAACTGGATGAGGCGGATGCTCTCAAACTGATTGAAAATGGAGTGATGATGGTTGCCGAAGTCTCCAATATGGGCTGTACGCCTGAGGCTATTGATGCGCTGATCAAGGCCAGAGTGACATATGCACCCGGCAAAGCGGTCAACGCGGGCGGTGTCGCCACATCGGGCCTTGAAATGAGCCAGAATGCCATGCATCTGCAGTGGTCGGCCGAAGAGGTTGATGAAAAACTCCATGGCATCATGCGTGAGATCCATGAACAGTGTCTGAAATATGGCACAGAGCCCGACGGATATATCAACTATATGAAGGGCGCCAACATCGCAGGCTTCATGAAGGTTGCCAATGCGATGATGGGGCAGGGCGTTATCTGAGATATGTTTACATGAAATTTGACTCCCGGGGCCGAAAGGTTGCCGGGAGTCGTCGTGTAGAGAAAAAAACTATTGAAAGAGTTGAAAAAGCGTCGGAGTTTATGTAATTTTGCAGTGACGCACGCGCCGTCAGAGGCCAACATGCGCAATTCGAAAGACTCTAACCCCTACAACTTACTGTCAATTTACCCATTATGACACTTTTTGAAAAGCTTACGCTCAAAGCCAAGGCTAATCCTCAGCGGATTGTGCTTCCCGAAGGTACTGAGCCACGTACTCTGACAGCCGCCAACCGAATTCTGTCTGACGGCCTTGCTGAAATCATTCTTATCGGAAACAAAGCCGACATAATGTCAATGGCGAGCGAGCTGAAACTCGCGCACATCAATCGCGCCAGAATCGTCGATCCGGCCGACGAAGAGGTCATTGACCGTTATGCTCCGCTTTTCTATGAGCTGCGTAAGAAGAAAGGAGTGACAATGGAACAGGCACGTCTGACCACTGCCAACGCGCTGTATCTCGGTTGTCTTATGGTTAAGGCAGGCGATGCCGACGGTCAGGTTGCCGGTGCGATGAACACGACTGGAAATGTTCTGCGTGCGGCGTTCCAGGTTATCAAGACCCAGCCGGGTATCGATGTTGTTTCCGGTGCGTTTCTGATGCTTTTGCCGAAAGACCTTCCGTTTGGGAAAAACGGACTTATGGTGTTTGCAGACTGTGCGGTGGTGCCGGATCCGTCGGCTAAGGAACTTGCGCAGATCGCAATATCGGCAGCCCAGACGGCGCGCGACATAGCGGGCATAGAGCCGCGCGTGGCAATGTTGAGCTTTTCGACAAAGGGAAGCGCCAGACACGAGCGTGTCGACAAGGTCATCGAGGCGACCCGTATTGCCCGTGAGATGGCGCCCGATCTTATTATCGACGGCGAGCTGCAGGCAGATGCAGCCATAGTTCCCGGTGTGGCACACACGAAGTGTCCCGACAGTCCGCTCAGCGGGCGTGCCAACGTTCTTGTGTTCCCTTCGCTTGAGGTCGGCAACATTGCCTATAAACTTGTGCAGCGTCTTGGAAATGTCCAGGCTGTAGGTCCGGTTCTCCAGGGACTTGCCGCTCCGGTCAACGATCTTTCGCGTGGATGTTTCCCCGAAGATATCTACAAGACAATCATTATGACCTGCAATCAGGCAATCGGACTTAAGGAAAATGCATGATCAGGGAGTTTATCCCCCAAAAAAGAAAATTATAGACAAATGAAAATCCTTGTATTAAACTGCGGCAGCAGCTCAGTCAAATATAAACTTATAGACACGGACACCGACGCTACAATGGCGGAGGGCGGAATTGAAAAAATCGGGCTTGAAGACGGTTTCCTCAAATTCAGGAAGCCTGACGGCTCGAAAGAAATCAAACCACTTGGCCATATTGACCATAAACAGGCAGTCGAGGCAATTCTTCAGACACTTACGGATCCGTCGACCGGCTGTATAAAATCATACAGTGAAATCGATGCGGTCGGTCACAGGGTGGTTCACGGCGGAGAAAAGTTCGCCTCCAGTGTGCTGATCACCGACGATGTCATCCGTCAGGTCAAGGATTGCTATGATCTGGCGCCCCTGCATAATCCGGCCAACATCACAGGGATTGAGGCCATAACAGCCCTGATGCCCGATGTTCCTCAGGTCGGAGTCTTCGACACGGCATTTCATCAGACAATGCCCGCGCGGAGCTTTATGTATGCGATTCCTTATGAATATTACAAGGAAGACGGTGTGCGACGCTATGGATTCCATGGAACGAGCCACCGCTATGTGAGCCGTCGTGCGGCAGAGTTTCTCGGACTCGATCTTGAGTCGGTCAAGATGGTAACGTGCCATGTAGGCAACGGGGGCTCGATCACGGCTGTCGACGGTGGCAAGAGCGTTGACACCTCGATGGGTCTTACACCGACCGAAGGTCTCATGATGGGAACCCGCTGCGGCGACATCGACCCCGGAGCTATCACATACCTGATGACGAAGCATGGCATGAGCGCGGCCGACGTCCAGACACTGATCAACAAGAAAAGCGGTGTGGCGGGAGTTTCCGGTATCAGCAGCGACATGCGCGAAATCGACGCGGCGGTAAGCGAAGGCAACGAGCGGGCTAAACTCGCACTCGACATGTATGAACTCCGCATAACGAAATATATCGGGGCATACGCGGCTGAAATGGGTGGTCTCGACGTAATTGTCTTTACCGGCGGAGTCGGCGAAAACCAGTGTGGTGTCCGTGAGAATGTGTGCGCTCCTCTGAAATTCATGGGTGTCGAAATCGATTCTGATGTGAAT
>JAIDXA010000277.1 GCA_029058705.1 Paramuribaculum sp.
GCCTCGAAAAACCATTTGTTGGAGTGCTGAAAGTCTGCCTCTAAGACTGGATCGCTGTGTAAGCGTCGTTGAGATCCAGTCCCGTTGCGATAGATCAGTCCGATGTTGATGGTTGTGAAGATGTTTCGTTTTGAGCCGGAAGATGAAAGATTCCCACCGAAGTAGCGGATTGCAGGTTCAAGATACAGTCCGAGGTGGTTGTTTACATTCCAGACGCCTTGAAAGCCGGCATGGACACCGGGGCTGAATTTTTTGCCTGTTCCGGAAGCAAACGATCCGGAAAGACCGAGAACGACATTACCTTCAATCTTACGGTCTGGATCAAAACCGTTGACGGTGGAATTAATGTTCCAGAGGTAATCTATGTCTCCTATAGCTGCGATGCGGTTTCTGTAGCCTTTTTCTTTGACTTCTGTGCCGGTTGCAGTCAAGCGCAGTCCTGAAGTCGGAGAGAACCACTTCCCGACAGAAATGGACCCGACCGGCCCGATTCCATTAGAACGGTCTGCTGAATTTCTTATAAGGCTTGATAAGCCGCCGGATAAGCCGATGAACATATTGTCGCTGAAACGTTCATAATCGAAAAGTGAATTATCTTTGCGGAATCCGGGTCGGGGATTGAAGCGATAGCCAAGTCCGAATAGAAGAGATACATTCCAGTCGAACCGATGCCAAGTATGCATCATGTCAAGGTTGTCGGAATAGAGTCCGAATCTAGGCTCGAGAAATAGGAAAGTGGTTGGTGTCAGATATATTCTCGGCTGAAATCCCACACGCAACCCAGCCGCGATTTTATTTCCGAACCCGGATTTATGGAGACCCTCGATCTCGATACCGGCGAGAGCCATAATTTCAAAGCGGCGAGACGGGTCATCGCCTCTTACCAATGAAGACAGATTCATCATATAATCCAATGAACCTCCAAGGAAATATGGTTTTGACTCATTGACTCCGTGGTGGCGTCCGCCCCCTAATGTCAAACGCCATCCATGGACTGGAGTGACCCAGTCGCCAATGGAAACTTCAGCCCGCATTCCGATAGCGGACGAGATTCCTGTCGGACCGTCGTTGCTTCTCATCCAGTCAAATCCCCCTGAAGCGGAAAGGAACAGATGGTCGCCAAATTTTTTAGATTCGAATCTGGGATTCGGATTCGGTCGTTGCAAGACGTAGTCAAGGGCGTTCACAGTTGAGTCGCGCTTGTCGTCATTTGCCGGATTCTGAGCCGAAGCCAAAATTGAAAGCGGACATAATAAAAGCGCCGCACAGATTGATTTAGCCATTACTTTTGTAGTCATTCGTCAATCTCCTTTCCTTCAAGATCTTCTAAGAGTTCAATAATGTCGCCGTCAATTTTTGCGATGTCCCGTAGTTCCGGTTTCAGGCGAAGTGCATTTTCAAGATGGCTCATTGCGGCCATGTATTCGTCGACTCGGTTTGCCGCAATGGCTTTAAGGTATTCTTCTTCGGGAGAGTTGCCAAGTTTCTGAGCCATTGTCCAGGCGCGGTCATTCGCTTTCAACGCAAGTAGCAGAACTACTTCATTGACGGGAGATTCGGCTGAAATTTCCTGGATTGCATTGTCGAAGCGTCCGTTCAGCACATCAACATATAATTTTGTTTTATGAAACTCGGGTGTGTCAGGAAGCTCCGCAGCTATCGAATCCGCCCGGTTGAACTGTTGGGTGGCGAGGTAGGCCGCAACAAGATTGCTTTTCGCCTCATTGGGAATTTTCTTTGCTCCAGGCTTGATGAATGTTTCAAGCAACTCCGGATGAGGTTCGTTCTTTGCAAGATACATGGCAGAAAGGTCGCTTGCCGCTACAAGAAAATTAGGGTGAACTTCAAGCGCTTTTTTCAGGTATGTTTCTTTTTCTTCGGGACTTTTGGCAATGTATCTGTAGAGCCGGAAAAATTCATATCGCGTCAGCTCGTTGGGCTTTGCCGCATATACTTCTGCTATTTCATCGTCATTCAAGTAGCGGAACTCTGAGGTTATGTATTCATAGCTTACTTTACGCAGTCGCGGCAGATATTTCTCGCGGAGAACAGAGTTGTAGTAGGGCAGACGCTTTATGGCATTGCCTTGTGCGGTCATTCCATTGTTCTTTTTGATTATCTCCTCGATTTCATCAGCTTTGTCGTTCTCGTTTTCTGAACGTAAAATAGCGACGAGCGCTTCCCAGTTCTCTACTTTTGCGTCGCTGTTCATTTCAATGTAGCGGCGTGTTGATGGCGATAGGTTCTCGTTGATCACACTGAGTGCTGAGCGCATGCGTTTCTTCGACAGTTCGACATTATGGTCGTATGATCCTTCTGGCGAGGCCGTGCCATTGATGGCAAAACTCTTTATTGCAGCGTCGGGATTATCTTCGAATTGTTTTAGCTGAAGGAGTAGCGCATTCATTTCCTTGCGATTGTCGGCGTAATCCATGTCGAGGTTTGACTCATTGACGCGGAATGTGATTTTGACGTCGCCTTTCGTGTCGCGCATCTGCATTTCCGGGGAAGGGTAAAATGTGGAATCAGTTATTTCAGACCCGAGAATGTTGTATTTGAAAAATCTCATCGGGTTGACTGTGCCACGTGCGATTCGTGTTGTGTCGCGATAAAAAACCTTGTTGTAGTTTTCCATCGCCATCATCATGTCGCAATAGAAATCTTGTTCAGGATTTTTCAGATAGACGGAATCGCTCCAGGTTATTATGTCGTCGCCTCCTGACGATTTGTGCTTGACCGTCACGTAGGTCGACAATGGGTCGGCCTCTCTCCTGAAATCATGCATTCGCTCTTGTGTGATGTCATAGCGTTTCCCATCGTAAACGAGTGGTTTGAGAAACCACCGTCGGCCTTCAGTAACATTATAGAGCGCAGGCTGAATTATAAGCCGGGTAGATGAATTGAAAAGATGCCCGGGGACTTTTACTCTGGTCTTAATATACGCAT
>JAIDXA010000278.1 GCA_029058705.1 Paramuribaculum sp.
ACTGAAGCACCGTCCGGCTGTGAAATGTCGGTTCCTCTTTCTGATCGAGCAGATGAATACGCTTCAAGGGACTGCCTGTCCGTTCCTCGATAAATTTTCGTTCAGGTTTTCCAGGTGTGCCGTAGACAAACATTTTCAGATGGGTGTTGTCATCGGCCACCGTATAGACCATCGGGTTGATTCCCTCTTTTCTGCATAGATTCCTGATTTCGGCCGACATCGAGTCTGTCATCAGCTGCGGTTCTGTGAAACAGCGTCTTTCACGATTCCAGAACGCAGCGCCGGTCATCACGATTGCCGGAGGCGTGGTGACAACATGTTTCAGCAGCGGCTCGACTGTTGCGGGTGTTCGCGCAGTCGCAACAGTTATCAAAGCCCCGTTACGGCTCAGATCCGAAATGATTCGTGCCGATTCCGCACTGATGCGGCTGTCGGGCGAGAGCAGTGTTCCATCCATATCGCTGATGAAGAGCTGTTTGTGACTCATGCTGGCAAGGAATGGTTATTTGAGTGGAAGGGTGATGCGGAATGTGGTGCCGACTCCCGGTTCAGAAGCGCTGACGCAGATTCCGCCTCCGTGGTATTGCTCTATGATCCGTCGGGCAAGGGTCAGCCCCAGACCCCATCCGCGTTTCTTTGTCGTGAAACCCGGGCGGAACACGTTCTTGCGCATCTTGCGGCTCATGCCTTTGCCGGTATCGGTTACAAGAATCTGTGCCATATTTTCGGAGCGGCCAACTGAAATAGTGATTGATCCTTGGCCCTCCATTGCGTCGACGGCGTTTTTTATCAGGTTTTCCATGACCCACTCGATGAGCGGTTCCGACATATTGACTGTGAGGGCTTCCGGGTCTGTGGTTATATTGAGGCTGACGCGCGACGAGATGCGGGTCGACATATAGTCGGCCGAGCGGCTGATGACGTCATTCAGATCTGACTCTTCCATCTTCGGGCGCGATCCGATCTTGGAAAAACGTGACGCTATTGTGGACAGCCGTTTGACATCCTTGTCCATCTCGCCGACCATCTCAGGATCGATATCCATCGCGCGCATAAGCTCGATCCAGGCCATCAGTGACGAGATCGGAGTTCCGAGCTGATGGGCAGTCTCCTTCGAGAGTCCGACCCAGACCTTGTTTTGCTCGGCTTTTTTCGACGAACTGACGGCAAAGTAAACCACAGCCACAAATGCCAGCATGACGATGAGCTGGATATATGGATAAAGGCTCAGATGGCGCAGCAGGGTCGAGTCCTCGTAGTAGATGTGCTGGTTGACGCCAGGAGCGATAGCGATATGGATGACATTGGATGACTGGCTCAGCTTTTCGAGCTTGCCACGCAGATATGACTCGTTTGCCTTCGACAGCAGCATCGGGTTGAGCGAGTCGACCGGATCCGGAAGATTGAAGTTGCGGTTGTCGACGATATTGCCCGAGTCATCGGTTATCAGGACCGGAATATTGTTGTTGGCGATTATTATGCTCAACAAAAAATCTATATGGTCGCTCTCGGCTGGATCGGCCGACGTGGTTGCATTGACAATCTCGCGCGTGGCATCTGCCCAGATCTGCATCCGGGCGCGTTCCTGAGTCGCCAGATCATTGACCAGCGAGTTGGAAAAATACAAAAACACCGCAACGACAGCCCCGACACTCAGAAGAAAGGCAATAGTCGCATAGCGGTGTATGTCGTAGATATTTGCGTTCACATAATCTTAACGCATATCGCTTCCCATTATTGTATTCACTGCTGCTGGAGGTCGGCCAGAATCGACTGAAGCTCGCGGTCGGTTGCCGTCAGGCGGCTGCGGCATTCCGTCAGAAGTTCGGTCGCGCGCCGGGTGTAGGTGGCCAGCAGGTCAATGTCGCACGCGTCGCTTTGCATCGTGCGCAATATCGAGTCGAGTTCGTTTACCGCCTGGTTGTAGGTCAGTTCGCTGACAGGTTTGAATTCAGGTTTTTGCATATGTGGGTAGCTGGAATAGGTTGGTTATTCGACTTTTTTGGATTTAAATTCTCCCTCGGCCACACGCGTTGTGACTATGGCGCCGGAAGGGAGAGTTGACGCGTTGCGCACTGCCTTTCCTTCGAAAAGAGTCAGTGAGTAGCCCCGGCGCAGAGTCGCTTCGGGCGATAGTGCCTTCAGAAGCTGCTCAATTGCATCCAGACGGTCGTGGCGGCGTTGGATTATGTTGTTCCGGGCCGCGGACACGGCTGTCAGAATATGATCCAGGCGGGAAAGCTCCGGAACTATGCGTCGTGCGCCGACTCCACCGAGCGATGCTGTGGCCTGGCGCAGACGGCCGTTCGCCCGCTCAACTGCCCCTGTGGGGGCAATCGACAGTGCCGATTCAAGATAGGCGAGCTGCGTCCGGGCTCCCGAAATGCGGTCGGAGGCCACACGGTGAATGTCGGAGGCCAAAACCCGCACTCGTTCGAGTGCTCTCTCGCCATGCGATATCAGCCATTCGGCTGCGGCCGTAGGCGTTTTCACACGCATGTTGGCTACGTAGTCCAGCACTGTGACATCACGCTCATGGCCGATGCCTACAATGACCGGAAGCGGAAACTGCGCCACATTCGAGGCGAGTGCATAGTCGTCGAATGCCTGCAGGTCACTCGAGGCCCCGCCTCCCCTGATTATGACTACGCAGTCCCACTCGTCGGAATGCGCCGCAATGGAATCGAGCGCGGCTATGACGGTCGGTGACGTGCGGTCGCCCTGCATGACTGCGGGAAAAAGACGTGTCGTGAATCTCAGGCGCGAAGAATTATGGTACAGCTGGTTTATGAAATCGCCGTAGCCCGCTGCTCCCGCTGCCGAGATGACCGCTATCCGCAGCGCGGTCGGAGGCCATTCAAGCGAACGGTTGTCGTTGATGATGCCCTCGCGGCTGAGCCGCTCCAGTATTTCCCGGCGTCGGCGCTCGGCCTCCCCGATCGTATACGACGGATCTATATTGTTGATCACGAGCGACAGACCGTAGGCCGGATGATACGAAACCGTGCCGCACACAAGAACCTTAAGCCCCGTCGTGAATTCGCGTCCGGTCGCCTTGCGGAAACGGTCCGACAGGACTGCGTGGACACTGGCCCATATAGCCGCTCTCATGCGCGCGACAACGGAACCGGTCGAGATGTCTTTTTCGACAAGTTCCATGTAGCAGTGACCGCGTGAGACCCTCACGTCCATCAGTTCGGCAACGACCCACACATTCGTGAGGGCCGGTTGCTGAAGATAGGTCGCTATCACACGGTTGAGTTTGCTTAGTGTGATCGGGCCTGATGTCATTTGACGCGGTTGAATCGCTTGCCGTTGAACTGATAGTCTATTTTGTCCAGAAGAAAGCCGCTCAGCGGTTCGTAAACATCCTTTCCCAGAAATTCCGAAGTGTTGTTGGTCAGAGTCAGAATCTTTGTCGACGGATCATAATGATAGCTGATAAGCAGAAACGGCACCGATGTCTCGACCGTTGCGCTGTTTTTCTTGCCTTCCGGAGTCAGCCAGTCTGAAAGAACCGGTTTGGTGAAGACCGATGAGGTCAGCTCGCGCGACCAGTCTGAGCTGTAGACCGACATCCGGCTGTCGGGAGTCGGCGACGCTATGGTGGTGATCATGGCGATCAGTCCATTTTTCCCGTCGGGAAGAATTGCAATCTGGCAATCGGATGCGTCTGTCAGTTTGACCGTCATTTGTTCCGGTGACAGGGATGTGATGCGCGAACGTCCGCCATAAGTGTTTTCGGTCGTGTTTGACATATTGCTGTTGAAATAATCTATCATGTCGAGACGTGCATTGTCGTCAAACAGAGGAAGGACTTTTCGCGGAACTGTCGAAAACGCCTGGGTGGCTGTCAGCTGGGCCATGCACTCTCCACAGGTTGCGATGATGAGGGCGCACAGAGCGATGGTTTTGAGTCTGAGGTTCATGGGTTTTATTTTCTCTTGCGTGGTTTTGTGGTTTTCTTTGTCGATGACGAGCGGCTTTTCTTGAGAAAGTAGTCATAAGTCGTTTCTCCCGGTTCGCCGGTCGCTTCTCCGCGTTTTTTGCGGGCTGAAGCGCGGGCATAGTCCCTGTCTGCGTCGGCTATTTCGCAATAAAGGCGTGTACCTGCCCAGTCGGCTCCGCGAAGACCCTCGACAACGCGGCGGGCGTCCGATTTTTTCACATCAAACAGCGAATAATGCGCAAGTAGATCGATTCGGCCGACATCGACACGCTTCCCGTTCACGTCGCGGTTCAGCAACTCGATGAGATTGCCGGCAAAAAATCCGTCGCCTTTGCCGACGTTGACATAGATGCGTTCCATTCCCTTTTCAGCCGTGCGGCGGTCTTTCTCTTTGTCTGTTTTCGGCTTTGAGTCGTTCTTGCGCTCTTTCCGTGGCTTTTCGTCAATGAAGTCGATTCTGGGAGCGTCGCGGTAGTAGTCAAGCAGACGGTTGAACTCAAGGGAGACAACGCGTTTCAGCAGATCCTCCTCCGATAGCCATTCCAGCTTGCGCATGATGCCGGGCATGTATTTGTTGATCTCCGTTTCGTCTACCTTGACCCTTTCGATGCGGTCGGCCAGATTGTAGAGCTGCTTCTCTATGATGTGCTCGGGAGTCGGAACCTCCTTACGCTCGAATTTCTTCCCTATTTTCTTTTCGATCTCGCGCAGTTTGCCTTTCTCGCGGGAATGGATGATTGCGATGCTGACACCGGTCTTTCCTGCGCGGCCGGTGCGGCCGGAGCGGTGGGTATACACAGCCGTGTCGTCCGGCAGACCGTAGTTGATCACATGGCTGAGGTCATCGACGTCAAGTCCGCGGGCCGCGACATCGGTCGCAACTAAAAGCGTCACCACACGGTCGCGGAACTTGCGCATCACTATGTCGCGCTGCTGTTGCGAAAGGTCGCCGTGAAGAGCCTCGGCGTTATATCCGTCGGCTATCAGTTTGTCGGCTATTTCCTGGGTGTCGCGGCGGGTGCGGCAGAATATGATTCCGTAGATGTCGGGCGAATTGTCGGCGATGCGCTTCAGTGCAAGATATTTGTCGCGTGCATTGACCATATAATATATGTGGCGCACATTCGCGGCGCCTTCGTTGCGGTTGCCGATAACGAACTCAACGGGCGACTTCATGTATTTCTTCGCTATTTTCGCTATTTCGGATGGCATTGTCGCCGAAAACATCAGCATCTTGCGGCCTTCAGGAATATGGGCCAGTATGGCGTCGATCGAGTCGAGAAATCCCATATTGAGCATTTCGTCGGCTTCGTCGAGAATGACCGTATGGACATCATCGAGTTTCACTTCGTTGCGGTTGATCAGGTCGATCAGTCGTCCTGGTGTCGCAACGATGACCTGAACACCCTTGCGGAGACTGCGGATCTGGCTTTCGATGCTCGATCCGCCATAGACGGGAAGAACTTTGATTCCGGGAAGATACTTCGAGAAGTCTGCGAGATCGCTTCCGATTTGCAGGCAAAGCTCTCGTGTCGGTGAAAGAATCAGCGCCTGCGGTCGGTTCACGGCCGGATCTATGCGCTGAAGCACCGGCAGGCCGAACGCCGCCGTCTTGCCTGTGCCTGTCTGGGCGAGTGCAACGACATCTCCGTCTTCTTTCAGAAGGTGGGGGATGACTTTTTCCTGGACGGGCATAGGCTGTTCGAAACCTAATTCTTCTATTGCTTGGCGCAACTCGGGGTTGACGCCTAATTCTTCGAATGTTGTCATTAAATGATACTTGTTGGTTAGTTTAAACTGGTTCGATCCTCCTCCGTCATGTAATCAACGTTTTCAAAAGCCTGTAAGTTGCCTTTTTGTAAGGATCTCATAAAATAAAAGAGATTTTTGTTGTCGCTGTGCAGCCGATCGACTCCTTGAATCGGCACAGCCCTGTCGCAGGAATGCCGTTTTCAGAGGATGGCCCGATGTCAATGATGCCGATCCCGCTTTGGCGGCAGTTTTCCATCAGCGCCGCCGCCAGAAAGTTCATCGGGTGGAATCGCCGTCCCTCGGCCGTGTCGCCCCAATAGATCACCTGGGCGACATCAGGTGTTGTTGCGTTGACCATGGCGGCGGCTATCTCAACGCCATTTCTGGCCACCGTCATGAATCGCGAGCCGGTGATCGGAGCGGTGGCCACAACTTCGTCAAACGTCATCCTCAGCGGATGGCCGAGCTCGGCATGATTGCGTCTTATGATCTCATATGCCCGCATGATCTGTGATGGATCCGAAGAGTCAAGCAGGTGCAGTGTGAGACCCTGGCGCATGGCGCTTTTCAGTGTGTTGCGTCCTTTTGGACTGAATCCCGACTCCGGATTGCCCGGCTCGAAATCGAGCGTTCGGTGATGGTTGGTGTCAATCGTTGTTTTTGTCGCTTCAAGTGAAAGGGCGGCAGCCTGATGCGCAATAAATGATGGTGCATACAGGGCAGGGGGGAGTGTGACCCTTGTCCGCAGTCCGTGACTTTTGGCATAACCCGAAAGAAGCCTGACCGCTTCTGCTATATGCTCTATGCTCTGACGGCCGCGTGAGCTGAATCCGCCGAACGGTGCCGAAAACGGGCTTCGCAGTTCACCCTCTTTTTCGCCGGCGATAATGCCGAGCCGCGGTGATCCGTCGGAAAACACCAGATGGTGGAGTGTTTCCGATTTCTCACGGTTATGTTCGGAAAACGCCACCGTGTTGTAGATGTGGGGTGCAAACTGCTCGAACTGGCCGGCATATTGCTCCGACGACACTCTGAGTATTTCCATTCGGCAAATATACGTCTAAAAGTTGGAAATCCCTTGTCTGGAAGCAAATTTCTTGTCCGATGAGGTGCGATTGTTCTTTTCCTGTTCTTTTTTGGGGAATCCCTGCGTCTTGATGTTACCCCGATTTTGCCCGGCGTTTTACCGGTTATAGGCGTGAAGGCCGCCTAAAAGATAATTTACGCCGAAATATGTCATCACGACACTCAGAAATGCGACAACACAGAAAACCGCATACTTTCTGCGGCTCATATGCAGATGCAGCGGATAGCAGTAGACAAGCATCGTTATAAGCGCCCACACCTCCTTGGGATCCCATCCCCAGTAACGTCCCCATGAATTGTCGGCCCACACCGCACCGATGAATATTCCTGCCGTCAGCAGGCAGGTGGCAGGACGCAGAAGCTCTCTCGACAGCTGCTCATAGCCTTTGCGCCGCGCTAATGTCAGAATCCCGCAAAGAGCCATAAGCATCATCATCGCATAGGCAAGCATAATCGTCAGAACATGAATTGAGAGCAACGGTGAGCGCAGAACAGGTTGCAGCGTGGTTATCTGGGGAGATGAAAAACTGAGTTTCGCCACGATGAGTGCCATGGCGCCGGAAATAATGGCTACAGGAATCAGCCTCGGCCGTCGCGGTCTGAAGAAAAACGGAAGCAGGAATGCTGCTGCTGCGAGCCATTGCATTGTCTCGAATCCGCTTGCCATCGGAATCTGACGACCGGCAAACCAGTTGGAGGCTATGAGCGCGGCCGTCCACACCAGTCCGGCCATGTCGACTGCCAGCGGCATCACTCCCCGCGCTTTTGACAGCAGCAGTACGAGGGCTGCGGCAAGCAGTATTAATGCAGGAAAAACACTGGAAGATCCTGCATTATAGAAGCGCTCGGCCTGCATCATCGCGCGGGTCGGAATCGCATCGCCGGCAATCTTGCGCTGATAGTCCCCGATCTTCTCGATCATCGACTCGGCCGCACCCCATTTTCCGGTTGCTATGAGTTCGGCGAGATAATTGGGTGAAAGGCGTATGAACTGCCATTCTTTTTCCGTAAGATGGTCGGGCAGTGCGTCGGCCGGTCCGAACCATTCGATACGTCCGTCGGGCATTTTGACGGGAAAAATGCGTAAAAGCGATCCGTTGCCGCCCAGTGTGAGCAGAAGGTCGGTTTCGCTGTCCCTTTTTATAACAGGCGACGTGCGCCAGTAATACGGATAGAATAGCGCTCCGGTGAACACCTGTTCTGACGAAAGTCCCTGCGGCGAGGCCTTTCCGGTCAGTTTTATACAAAATTCGCGGGCGGCGGTCGACAGTGGCGCGATCCGCCCGTTGTGCATCACCGCAATGTCGCCGAACTTTTCGGCCGTTTCCTTGGGGATGGTTTTTGGTGTCGAAAAAACAGGCGCGGAAAATAAGATGATGATGGCTGCCGTGGCAACACTACGTCTGTTTCTCTTCAGCAGAGGTTTGCCGATCACGCAGATCAGCGACAGAAACAGCAGGCAATAGGCCGTAATCGTGACGTGACGTCCGACCGGATCATGAACCGTCTCGATGGCCGATCCGTTGCCGTCGGAGTCGTAGCCTGTCTGGAAGAAACGGTAGCCGCCGGCTTCAAGAACCTGATTAAGGGAAGCCGTGCCGCAGACCGGCTCTATGTTTTTGTCGGGAAATGTGACTTTCAGGGTCGAAATGAAGTTACGTGGAGTTGAAGTCGATTCATAATATTCTGTCTTGAAATCAAGCAGTTCTACTGTCGCGCCTCCCGATGTGAGCTGTTGCGGCTGGCCGATGCGGAGATTCAGAATTTCGTCGGTGGCGGTCATGTGGGTGAGGAGCGCTCCGGCCAGAATGAGAAGAAAGGCTGTGTGAAGAGTGAACAGTGCGGGACGGCGTAGCAGTTTCCTGCGGACGATTGCGGCCGACGCGGCTATGGCTGTAGCCCCCCAGAGAACGATTGCCGGCCACGATGCATAGATCGTCACTCCTGACAGCCGCTCGATAATTGAGCCTGCGGCCAGGAGTGTGATGTCAAGAGCAAGAAGAATCAGCGATAATCTCATTTTTTTTACAGTTTCTGATAAACTGTTTAATTTAAACAGTTTATCAGATGGCGTCAAGAAAGGTTATTATCGCATCGCGTTCCTCCTTCGAGAGCGCGCGGAAATTGACCACGGTCTCATAGGCATCGCTTTGCTGCGACGTGCCGTGCCACATTATCGCTTCCATTGTTGTGCGCGCGCGGCAGTCGTGAAGCCGGTCGAGATATGGCGATCCCGTCACGAGCGAATGGAGTCCGCGTCCCCAGAGCGGGGTGGTGCGACACCATCCGTTCCTGATGTCGTTGATCATCATTAGCTTATGCTGGATCATGTCAGTGTATGGCCATATCTTCTGATTGGGATAGCGGGGAAGCTGGCGTTCGCCCGATGAATTGAAAAACTGGGCCGGATCGCGTATCTCGTCGCTGCCTGTTGTCCATGACGGACGGTGGCAGTAGGCGCAGCCTATACGTTCGAACAGTTCCTTCCCCTTCGCCACCTCTGGATTGTCTATGTCGCGTACGGCTGGAACCGCCAGGCCGCGATGCCACACCATAAGGTCGATATAGTTCTGGTCGGAGGCTTCAGCATCGAGTGTCGTGGAGTTGAGATAGGCAAGGATATTTGACTCGGCATCGCCGGTAAACCATTCTGTATGCTTGCGATCCGGATCGACTTCGGATATATATGTCGGAAATCCAGCCTGCACGGAAGGGTCTTTCGATGCTGCCAAGGCATAGAATCCGCCCGCATCCTTATAGTGGTAGCGGCGGTCGCTGCGACTGACATTCGTGATGTTCCAGAACGCATTTGCGCCGGCTGCATCCTGTAACGGGCCGCGCGACAGCGCATAGGTGTAGCGCAGCGGATATTTCTTTCCGTCGCTTGATGCTTCTTTCGAAACATATTGACCCGTCCACGTTCCGTTGGCGAACACGGATGGGTTCAGGCCGTTTTTCATGTAACCGTCGGATTCCTCTTTCCGATACTGTTCAAGGAGATCTTCGTCCGCAATGGCGTCGAGCAGGCCGGTGCCGTAGATCCCGATTGTCGATTCGAGTTTAACTTCGTAGTCGCCCATCTGTTCGGCGGTCAGTATTCCGCGGCGGTAGGCATAGACGGCGTCGCGGGGCATTTCCACTTCCGGATACCGCAATGAATAGGTTTCGCCGTCGTCGAATCTGTTGCCCCAGTGGTCGGTGAACTCGTGCCATGAAACGATGACTTTCGATTCATCGAGCGGTGCTTCGAAAGGCGCTGTGGCGTGACCCTGCGGCATTCCGGCGAGCCAGTTGACATACCCTTGGGTTGCAGGATTGTAAACCACCAGCAGACACCCGTTGCCTGGATCTGTCGTGTTGAACGGTCCGGCCGGAACGCTTTTGCCGTGGCCGTAGCCCGGATGGCAGTGCATGCAGGAACTCCTGATGTAGGTCGGGCCGAGACCGCGCCGGATACCGTCGGCGTTGCTGACGAAATTTTTCTCAAACAGCTGTTCGCCTCGTTTGAATGAAGCGAGGAAGCCGGTTTGCTCGACTGACTTGGTCGGTTGTTCCAAGGCGGCCGAAGTCAGAATGTAGGATGTGCCGAGTTCCCCGCCGGCATAATACCATTCGGGGAACTCTTTTTCAGCGGGTTTCTCTTCCGATTTGTTGCTCGGGTCGTCGGAGGTGCATGATGTCGCACATAGGATCATGCCTGACAACAACGGAAGGACTCGGGGATTTTTTATCATGTCTTATTCTGTGTTTCGATGTCGGACGTAAGTGGTGATGATCAGTTGTTCTGGATCGCTTCGATTACTTCATCGAGAATGTCCATCAGATCGTTGCAGGCATCAACCGCCTTGAGGTTGATTTCGCGGTAGGAGGCCTGCTGCGAGGTCGACGCGAAGGGCTCGCGCATGGCTTCGATACATGCGATGGCGTTGTCGATGGCTTCGCGCACGCGGCTGTCGAGCTGAGGGTCGATTGTGCGGATGTAGCCGCTGATTGAGTGCCCGACAGGCTTGATGTAGGTCTCGCCGTCGTTGTCGGTCGTCTGATAGCCCATGTAGGCGTTGCGGACCGAACGGATGTTGTCGGTGAAGTCTGTAATCGAGTTCAGCGCATAGGGCGATTCGATATAATCCGGGTCAGCTTCCGTTCCCGAGCCTATCGGATTGCCGATCTTCTGGTTTCCGACTTCGTCGGCGATATCCTGCGCTCCGACAAGAATTTCCTGAATGGCCGCTGCATAGCTGCGGTAGATCGAGCCTGCCTGACCGGCCTGCTTCATATAGCTGCCGTAGTTGATGTCATATGACATTTCCGCATTTTCGAGAAGCTCTCTTTTGGCGGTGCTGAGCTTGCTTTCGTCTGTCCATGATGCTTCGAGGCGCACGCAGCAGTTGCGCAGGTCGTCGGCCACGGCAGCCAGATAATAGAGCTCGTTCTGGGTGAAGCGCGAAGCAGGCCTTGGCGATGTCGTGTCGGTGGTCGTGTTGGCCGGTTCGAACAGCATATATTCGATGGCATGGAACCCGAGTAGACCCTGTCCGAGGTTGTTGACGAAGTTGGCGGCGCTTTCGCGGTCGGATATGAGCGCCATCTGGGCCGGATTGTTGAGCATTGCGTTCATGGCTGTCTTGTCGAGAGGCCATGTGTCGATGTGCGGGTCGATGCTGTAGATGTCGGCCGGTCCGTAAAGCCATGCCTCACTGAGCTCCCAGTATTTTCTTGCGGCGATCCATTGGTCGCCTGCTGCTTTGATCTGAGCCGTTGTCAGTCCTGAGGGGCCGGCCTCACACATGGCGTCGCACAGTTCTGCAAGGCGTATCGTCGCATCGGCAAGTGCTTCATACGTCGGAACGACTGTCAGGTTCACGTAGTCTTCGACAATCGGTTTGAGGATCTCTTCCTGTTTGTCGGTGGCGGGAGTGTCGGGGCTGTCGTTGTCGGAACATGCGGATATGCTGCAAAGCATAAGGGCGCAAGCCGACAGTTTCATGAGTTTCTTTGTCATATTCATTTGATTACTGATGTTTAACTGTCGTAAAATTCGTTATTTCGTCAGAACCGTGTCTCTCTATCGGGTGAAGAATCCGGCGTAGGCGACACCGACCGACACCGACGGTTCGTTGTTGAAGGGCGAGCGCATCAGGCCGATCGAGTATTCCCCTTTGACAACGACCTGTTTGATCGGATACCAGTTGACTCCGGCTGCGATACGGTTGCGCCCGCACCAGTCATATTTCAGGACTCCTCCGGCGGTTTTGAACATTGAGTCGTAGTAGTCCCAGCGCGAAAAAATATAGAAACGCTGTCCCGCTGTGCTGCGGGCGTTCATGCCGTTGAATATGTCATACCCGATCTCCACCCCGGCCGAAATAGCGTCTGACGCCACGTTTGTCTTGGGCGAAGGGGAGTCCGCGCGAAGCTTCTTGTTGTATATGGTGATCTGGTCGGAGTTGGTCAGATGTCCGTAGATGACACCTCCGCGGGCAATGACTCCATGGCCCGAATAGGCAAAATCGAATGCCCCGATCGAAAGGGTTCCCTTCACGTCGTCCCACGTCTGGTTCGGGTGGGAAAGGGTGTTCGAAAACGTATTGCCTGCATACCCGCTGACACTTAGCCTGAGCCCCTTGACCGATCGGTTGTCTATGCGGAACGCTCCGGCCATTGCGTTGGCTATCTTGAATTCATAAGGGGAGCCCGCGGCATCGGCAGCCCATCCCTCACGCCCGAATCGGTCCGAGTCGAGTCCCGGGACCAGCATGGCCTCATACGACCAGTCGCCCGCTGTTCCGGAAACCGATATGCCGGTCTCATGCCAGGTGCATGGAATGATGGTGTTGTCGCCGGCCGGCCTGTAGACACCGAAAAATTCTGTCGGCATGTGGTGGGCATTGGTCCCCCCGACCGGCACTATCATATGGCCGACTCTCAGGTTAAGCGCATTGGTGAAGCGTTTCTGAAGCCAGAATTGTTCAAGTGCGACTTCTCCGCCGCGCTCTACTTCTGATTCATATTCGCCCCCTTCGTCATCTTCCATCTCGACAGCCGATTCTGTGCCGCCGTGTTCGAATTCGATTTCAGTCCCCATCGACCATCCCTTTCCGAAATCGTAGCCCAGGAAAATCACCACGTGCGGAAGATCGACGCGTCCGTGCCGGTCGTTTTTTGTCGACGCGATTGTTTCAGGAGTCTTGTAGCGGTTCCAGGCGTCGCTGAAAAAATTATAGGAATAGACCGCTTCGCCATACCCCCCGACTTGAAATCTCGAAGCCGGTTTTGCGTACGTGCTTGGCTGTGTGGCCGCCGATGTGTCAGCTTGCTCCGAGGCGGCACTGACGGTAGTGGCGGCTGATAGCGCGGCAATTGATAAAAGAAGTTTCTCAAACATCTTGTCTCAGCATTTAATTGGTTCTAATTCACATTGCAGTTTTGTTTAATCGTGTTGAATCCAGACACTCTCTTAGAAACTGTTTAAATTTAGTTGTGGGATTAATTGAGAGGATTTTATGAGGTGTTTTTACGAGTGGAA
>JAIDXA010000279.1 GCA_029058705.1 Paramuribaculum sp.
CTCGTGGTAGGATTGCTCCTACGTCAGTTTAGCAAACTGGTGGTTTCAGCCACTCACCCACCTCTCCGTGGTCTATGTTACGCTTACGCGGTGTTTCGCGTTTGCGAGTGCAAAGTTAAGCATTTGTTTTGAATCTCACAAATGTCAAATCGTTTTTTTTGATTTTTTCTCATGGAAATTATCGCAATCGGTTGAAGGTAAATGGGTGAACATGGATCATCTTTTAATAAGGCCATTTGCTGTCGTGCATGTTTGGCGGGTGGGATTTTTGGAGTAACTTTGCATCTGAATTAATAATTGAGTTTACCGCGGGTTCTCCGGGTTATTCGATTCTAAAATAAATATTCATGGATTCCGATAATTCAAATCTTTCGCCCACGCCGTTGTGTGAGGATCAACAGAAGACAGATTTTCTAAGTCATATAGATGTGTCGACGGGTCTAAACGACAAAGATGTCGAACAAAGTCGCAGGATCTGGGGTGTCAATATTCTTTCCGAGCCTGAACGCGATTCACTATGGCATCAGTTCATCAACAAGTTCCGCGATCCGTTAATCATCATACTTCTGTTTGCCGGAATTCTGTCGATAGGCATTTCCTGTTACGAACACTGGAGTCTCGGTGCTGACGGAAACGTATTTTTTGAACCTGTCGGCATTTTCATGGCTATTATTCTTGCGACCGGCCTGGCTTTTTTCTTCGAGCTTAAAGCCGGGAAGGAGTTTGATCTTCTCAACAAGGTCAATGATGACGAACCGGTAGAGGTCATCCGTAGCGGGTGTGTCCGTCAGGTCGCCAAATCGGAAATTGTTGTAAGCGATGTTATCAGGCTCAACACAGGGCAGGAGGTGCCTGCTGACGGACGGCTTGTGGAATCTGTTTCGCTGACGGTCGACGAGTCGACTCTGACCGGAGAACCTCTGGCATCAAAAAGCGCGAGGGAGGAGGATGCGGACCCGCATGCTACCTTTCCGACGAATGCCGTTATGCGAGGATCAAAAGTCATGGAGGGGCACGGCACAATGATTGCCGAGTCGGTTGGTGATGCTACGGAAGACGGCAAGGTGTTTCGCGCATCTCAGATCGATGACAGTGTCAAGACCCCACTCCGGGAACAGCTTGACAGACTCGGCAAACTGATTGCCTATGCAAGCTATGTGATCGGGGGGCTGATAATTGTCGGCCGCACTGTCATGTATCTGACATCGGTAGATTTCGAATGGATCAGTTTTGTCGATTATATGCTGAAGACCGTAATGATCGCTGTCACACTGGTTGTTGTCGCTGTTCCCGAAGGGCTTCCGATGGCGGTCACCCTCAGCCTCGCCTACTCGATGAGGCGTATGCTGAAAACCAATAATCTTGTCAGAAAGCTCCATGCCTGCGAGACAATGGGGGCTGCTACTGTCATATGCACCGACAAAACCGGCACACTTACCCAAAACTGCATGCAGGTCGGCCATGCTGATTTCTTCGGCGACCTCCCGGATTATGTCATAGATGCCGCCATCGCAGTCAATTCGACCGCCGAGCTCGACATGTCAGGCGACAGGCCTAAAGTGATCGGCAATCCCACTGAGGGGGCACTGCTTCTGTGGCTGCTCGACCGGGGGGCTGATTACCAGCTTATCCGCAGGTCGTTCCTGACATTGGCTGAAGTCCCGTTCTCGACCGAAAAAAAATATATGGCAACCGCTGTCAGAGACAACGAAGGAAACGGGTATCTATTTCTCAAGGGCGCTCCCGAGATCATCATGTCGATGACGGAAAAGTGGCCCGAGGGAGTGTCCCGCCGTGAAGCAGACGCTATGCTTTTGGGCTATCAGGAACAAGCTATGCGCACCCTTGGGTTTGCCTATAAGATTCTTGGTGGCGATGAAACTCCGGATCCGGATAATCCCGATCTGTCGGGGCTTGCATTCATGGGGATCGCCGCCATTTCGGATCCGGTCAGGGAGGATGTTCCGGCAGCTGTCAGCGAGGTGATGCGAGCTGGAATCAAAGTGAAAATAGTGACAGGCGACACTCCGGCCACCGCCCGCGAAATCGGACGCCGCATAGGTCTGTGGCGCGATGATGAAGAAAACGACCGATCGATCATGACCGGTCCTGAGTTCGAGGCCATGAGCGATGAGGAGATCGGCAAGCATCTTGCAGGTCTCAAGATTATTGCACGTGCGCGTCCGATGGACAAAAAGCGGCTCGTCGAGCTATTGCAGAAGAGCGGAGAGGTTGTTGCCGTTACCGGTGACGGAACCAACGATGCACCTGCATTGAAGGCCGCCCATGTCGGACTATCGATGGGCGACGGGACCGCCGTTGCCAAAGAGGCCTCGGACATAACCATCATAGACAACTCTTTTGCCTCGATAGTCCGCGCAGTCATGTGGGGACGGTCGCTCTACCGCAACATCCAGCGTTTCATAATGTTCCAGCTGACTGTCAACGTTGCGGCATGTCTGATTGTTCTTGTCGGCTCATTCATAGGGATGCAATCACCCCTGACTGTCACACAGATGCTATGGGTCAATCTTATCATGGACTCGTTCGCTGCGGTTGCACTGGCGTCGCTTCCACCATCCGGGGACGTTATGCTTGACCGGCCGCGCGACCGACGCGATTCGATCATTACCCGCGGAATGCGAACGTTCATACTCGGTGTAGGTTCGGCGTTTTTCCTCATCATGGCCGGATTGCTTCTATGTTTCGACCATAGCGACGTTGCTACTGTCACCGATATATTTTCGTGTCAGTGGCTTCCGGCGACAACGATGAATCCGACTGAAGTGTCGCTGTTCTTCACGACGTTTGTCTTCCTTCAGTTCTGGAACATGTTCAATGCGCGGGTGTTTGGTTCGTCACATAACCTGTTTACATCGACCTATGGAAAAGGATTCAGCCTTATCATGGTATCGATACTTGCCGGCCAGATTATCATTGTCGAACTCGGAGGTCAGTTTTTCAATGTAGTTCCACTGTCGTTTACCGACTGGCTAATCATAATTGCCGGAACTGCACCGGTGGCATTGGCGGGTCTGCTGCGACGCCGCGGCTTAATCAACCCCGTCAGACCTGCTTAATGAAAATCAATCACCATATAGAACACGATGACCAGACCAATCCTCAACCTGCTTACTTTTTTGTTTATCGCCATGACATCAACCAGCCACGCAACAGAATTCGTCACAATAAGCGACGGTGAATTCATGCTTGACGGGCGCCCATATCGTTTTGCCGGCACCAATTTCTGGTATGGACCGATACTTGGATCCCCAGGCAAAGGGGGCAACCGCGAACGGCTAAAAACCGAACTCGACTCACTCAAAGCAATGGGTATAGACAACCTCCGCATACTCGCCGGAGGGGAAGGACACCGGAGCCGGGAATGCCAT
>JAIDXA010000028.1 GCA_029058705.1 Paramuribaculum sp.
GTCATAGACAAGTCGACAAGTCAGGTGATTGTGGCAAATCCTTCCGCCGGCAAACTCGAGAGGCTTAAGAAAGCTTATCCAGCGGTAGCGGTGACGCCCTCGAACGTAATGGCGGCTGAAGGTGCTGATGTCGTCGTGCTCGCAGTCAAACCTTGGGTGCTTCATGAAGTCATTGACGAACTGCGGGGATGCCTTGTCAGGTCACGTGCCGTCGTTTCTGTTGTGGCAGGTGTGGAGCCTGCGGAATTGTTTGAGATGATTGGCCAGGACTCGCCCGCATGTTTCTATATGATTCCCAACACAGCCGTGTCAGTCGGCGAAGGAATGAGCTTCATATGTTCGACAGGAGCCGACGAGAAGCTCCGCCATGAGGTGACGGCTCTTTTTGCTTCCGGAGGTGAAATCATGGAAGTCGGGCCGCGTCAGATGACAGCGGGAATGGCTCTCGCTTCCTGTGGCATAGCCTATGCAATGCGTTACATTCGGGCGGCTGTGCAGGGAGGAGTCGAACTCGGTCTCTCTCCGGCGGTTGCTACCGGGGCGGTAGCGCGTACGCTTCGCGGAGCGGCGGCATTGCTCGAATCACACGGGTCTCACCCTGAAGAGGAGATCGACCGGGTTACAACGCCAGGTGGACTCACGATAAAAGGTCTTAACGCTATGGAGTCAGCCGGGTTCTCGGCTGCGGTCATAGCCGGTTTGAAAGCCTCAGTTCCTACAGAAAAATAAACAGTAGCGATGCAGATTCCTACATCTCCATGTTGGAAAAGAGTAGCGGTCAAGATTGGCAGCAATGTCCTGACCCGAAAAGACGGCACTCTCGATGTGACCCGCATGTCATCACTTGTCGATCAGGTTGCGGCGTTGCGGAAATCGGGTGTCGAGGTCATCATGATTTCTTCAGGCGCAGTCGCAAGCGGGCGCAGCGAGCTTCAGGGCAGCGTTGATATCCGTCTTGATTCAGTCGGCCAGCGGCAACTCTATTCGGCGGTCGGCCAGGCAAAGCTCATAAACCGTTATTATGAACTTTTCCGCGAACACCATCTTGCAGTGGGACAGGTACTGACGATGAAGGAGAATTTCTCTACCCGTCGACATTATCTTAATCAGAGGCAATGCATGGAGATCATGCTTGATGCCGGTGTCATACCGATTGTAAATGAAAATGACACGGTCAGCGTGACCGAACTGATGTTTACCGACAATGACGAGTTGTCGGGACTGATCGCTACGATGCTTCATGTTGACGCGCTGGTGATTCTGAGCAATATAAGCGGACTGTTTACCGGAAATCCGGCGGATCCCGATTCGAAACTGATTGAGACCGTCATGCCTGGCGATGATCTTTCGGGATGTGTTATTGCCGGCCGTTCCGGTTTTGGCCGCGGAGGAATGACGACAAAATGCAATATCGCCCGACGTGTAGCCCGCGAGGGAATCGAGGTTGTGATTGCCTGCGGAACGGAATCGGAGATTCTTACCAGACTTTGTTTTTCGCCGGAATCGGTCGGTTGCACCCGTTTTGTTCCATCCGACAATGCAGTTCCGGCACTTAAACGCTGGATGGCTCACAGTTCTGATTTCGCCAAAGGTGTAATCACAATAAACTCGCAGGCTGCAGAGCGGCTGACAGGACCGGATCCCGTCAGTCTGTTGCCTGTCGGGGTCATAGATGTCAAGGGCAATTTTGAAAAAGACGATCTTGTGGATGTCGCCACACCCGATGGACACGTGATAGCTCTCGGGCGTGCGGCGTGCGACAGCCGGCAGGCTATTGATGACATGGGTTGTCATGATCGTCGGCCTATAATTCACTATGACTATCTGTATATTTATGAGCAATCTTGAAACAATACTGGCCGCGGTCAGAAAAGCGTCACGTGCGCTCCTTGGAATACCGCAGGAAAAAATCGATGAGGTTCTGTCGGCTATTGCGGATGAAACCGAATCGAAGTCTTCGCTTATTCTGACGGCAAATGCTGCGGATCTTTCGCGTCATAACCCCGACGATCCGATGTATGACCGTCTGAAGCTGACTCATGAACGACTGGCTTCAATTGCCGCCGACATGCGCCACGTGGCCGGATTGCCTTCGCCTGTCGGGCGGGTGATCGAAGAGCGGTTGCTTCCAAATGGTCTTGAACTCAGAAAGGTCAGCGTTCCGTTTGGCGTGGTAGGGGTCATTTATGAGGCGCGTCCAAATGTAACGTTTGATGTAGCTGCGCTTTGTCTGAAGTCAGGAAATGCGTGTGTGCTTAAAGGAGGGTCTGATGCGGCCGAAACAAACCGTGCTGTAACCGGTATCATTCATGCGGTTTTACAGAAATTTGGTATTGACCCGATGACAGTTGCCGGTCTTGAAGGGGGGCATGATGTGACAGAACGGCTCCTTGAGGCCAGAGGGCTTGTCGATCTGGTGATTCCGCGGGGCGGACGGCGGCTGATAGATACCGTAAGAGAAAAGGCGCGTGTGCCGGTTATCGAGACCGGTGCCGGTGTCTGTCACATATATTATGACACGAAAGCCGATCTGAGCCTTGGCGCTTCTGTTGTCCATAATTCAAAGACTCGCCGGGTTAGTGTCTGCAATGCTTTGGATTGTCTTGTGGTCAACAGCGGCAGACTGGCTGATTTGCCCGCATTGTGTCGTCCTCTTGGCGAGGCCGGAGTGCGCATAGAGGCAGATGAAAGAGCCTTTCGCATGCTCGCCGGCACATATCCATCCGGCCTTCTTTCCAGAGCGACCGAGGAGTCGTTCGGCACCGAATTCCTTTCAATGGCCATGGCAGTCAAGATTGTCGACTCGATCGATGAGGCTATAGACCATATAAACCGTTTCGGGTCGGGACACAGCGAATCTATCATAACGGCCGATTCCCAGGCGTCAGCGCGTTTCGGCAGAGAGGTCGATGCCGCATGTGTCTATACCAATGCGCCGACCTCATGGACCGACGGCGCTCAGTTCGGACTCGGTGCGGAAATCGGAATATCCACACAGAAACTCCACGCCCGTGGCCCTATGGCACTCAATGAGCTTAACACATATAAGTGGCTTATCCGCGGCAATGGTCAGTTACGCCCGAGATAAAGTCTTGATTGGTCAAAAAGGCTTTTTTTTAGCTTGCAATTGGAGAAAAATAGAATAAAAAGTCGGATTTTCTGTGAAAATAGTTACCTTTGCGCAGTTTTCACGATCAATATAGAGACTCTGTTGTATCTATTTCCTGCCGTCGGTGGCATACGTGTGAAAATCTGAACAAATTATAGGTTCAATAAGTTAATCCGTATATATCACGGCAATCCGAAGCATGTTGAATGATTGGAGTCTTGCCGGATTAACCGGATCAAAACAATCTTGTTAAAGTATGAGTAAATTCCGTTTGTCACTTTTTGCCGCCATGTTTGCAGGATTTGCGAACGTTTATGGAGCGGTAGAGCCTATCCAATATGGCGATTTCAATTCCTGGGTAACACGCCAGATAAAAGAATCCGGTCTGATTGGAGGCGAGCAAAAAACTCTCTATGAAATCGGTCCGGGCAGAACGATAACCGGAAATAAAGCTTATTCGAATCTTGGAGGGTCGCCATGGGCCACCAGTAATGTCTATGCCAAGGTGAAGGGTATTGAAAAAGGCTCGAATGCCGTATTCCCGGTCAATCGTGGATCGTCGGCAAACAAGTGTGCCAAGCTCTCGTCGCGGCTCGAAACGGTGACGGTTCTCGGCATGATAGATATGAAAGTGATGGTTGCCGGTTCAATATTTCTCGGACGCATGCTGGAGCCGATAACTTCGACTTCAAACCCATACACGAAGATGGAAATGGGTGTGCCTTATACGAAGAAACCGAAAAATCTGGTGTTTGACTACAAGATAGATATGCCGAATGTCAATGTGCGCACGAAAGCAACCGGATTTGGATCTCCCAAAAAACTTCAGGGTCGCGATGCAGCTGTAGCGTTTGTTTTTCTGCAGAATCGTTGGGAAGACGCTTCAGGTAATATTCATGCTAAGCGCGTGGCGACCGGAGGAGAGAAATATTCGAAAGCGACGAATTGGGTCAACGGTCACCGGCTTCCTCTTGTCTATGGTGACTGCTCTAAGAAACCCGGTTGGGGCTGGCTTGGTCTACATGGGAAAAATAACCCCTATTATGCACGTAACTCCAAAGGAAAGATGGTGCCGGTTATTGAAGAAGGTTGGGATGCAAATGCCAAACCTACGCATATAATTGTTGAAATGAGTGCGGGAAGCGGCGAACCGTATGTCGGAACCGAAGGGCTGACCTTTTATGTCGATAATGTCGGCCTTGAGATTTGACAGGTAATTGTCAGAAAAACGATAATCCGGACATGTTGTGGCAATTATGGTCATAATGAGTCCGGATTCGTGTATTCCATGAATGTCATTTCGGAAGGATGTGTCAGCCGGCAGTCAGCTTGAAGATGACAGGTCTGGTTCCGTCAGGGCAGCTGATCAGCGCGTAGTTGCTTTTCAGGGCCGGAGCGCATTCGGTTGTTTCGCGATCCGACAGAGCCGCCATGACATAAGGCTCGAGCACTTTCCAGGCTTGAGGGCAGATTCTTCCTGATTCTTTCAGGGATTGCAGATTCCGGGGTGTGATGCGGAGTTTTTCTCCGACAGAAAAATGTTGGCATGGCCCTGCTTCCGGATCGTCGAGATACCGCCCTTGAAGATCCTGAAAACAGTGGCATCTGACAACTTCTATCAGGCATTCGCCCGACAGCGTGTTTCTGCGTGCGGCAGCTCCCAGCGCTTTGCCTGGTGATAAGATGGCGGCGATAAGCCCTAAAAAAGAAAATTTACAGAATTGGCGGCGGTTGACATTCATAATCGAGTGGAGTGGGAAAAAGACCGGAAAAGACTGCTGTCACGGCAGTCACGACAGGGTGAACCTCTGGTTCGGGCTAACAAAATTAGTGAAACTATGCCGCAAAATCAAATAGACTCAGCAAAAAATGTCCGGCAGGCATGGTGACGGACGGCTTGTGGAAATCCTGCGGCATAATCATAGTCAGGAATGCGAAAAGAGGAAAAGTTGTCACGTCCGGAAGTGACAAAATGTCAAACCGTGTCATTTCTGTGCTGCGTCGGAAAATTGCCTGAGTTATAGCACGTTGTGGTGTGGGAAACTTTTTTGGCATAGAATTTGTTTTATATTTTGACAGATGGGGCTCTCCTATGGGATTGTCCCGGCAGACATGAAAATCAAAATTCAAAAGATAAACTAAAAACTTTCTAACATTATGGGAAAAATTATTGGTATTGACCTTGGAACAACCAACTCCTGCGTATCAGTGCTTGAAGGAAACGATCCCGTCGTGATCCCCAACAGCGAAGGTCGCAACACAACCCCCTCAATCGTGGCATTCGTTGATGGTGGCGAACGTAAGGTCGGAGATCCCGCAAAACGTCAGGCTATCACGAACCCCAAACGCACAATCTATTCGATCAAGCGTTTCATGGGTGAGACTTATGATCAGGTAAAAAGCGAAATAGACCGCGTGCCCTACAAAGTTGTGCGTGGTGATAACGGTACTCCACGCGTTGACATTGACGGTCGCGAGTACACTCCTCAGGAAATCTCGGCGATGATTCTTCAGAAAATGAAGAAAACAGCCGAAGACTATCTCGGACAGCCGGTGACTGAAGCTGTCATCACCGTTCCGGCATATTTTAACGACTCCCAGCGTCAGGCAACCAAAGAAGCCGGCGAAATCGCCGGGCTTACAGTGAAGCGTATTGTCAACGAACCTACAGCGGCAGCTCTTGCCTACGGTCTTGACAAAACCGACAAGGATCAGAAGATCGCCGTGTTTGACCTCGGTGGCGGTACGTTCGATATCTCGATCCTCGAACTTGGCGACGGTGTGTTTGAAGTGAAATCCACCAACGGAGACACTCATCT
>JAIDXA010000280.1 GCA_029058705.1 Paramuribaculum sp.
ATTTAATACTATGTTCGACAATTTCATACTCAAAAGCACCTGCCTGACGGCAATTTGTCTGTTTTCCTTTTTGAGCGGCTGCGGCGCCCGCGGGAACTCCGCATGCGAACAGAAGCTGACCGATTCCGTCGTTTCCGACACAACAGGACATGCGGCCGTCAACGACACCGTCACCCTATCGTTCGCATTCATGGGCGACATCATGATGGGCACAACCTATCCCGACTCAATCCACGGCTCCGGGCTTCCCGCCAATGACGGAGCAAATCTTTTCGACGACGCCCGCACCGTTACAGAACGAGTCGACATTGCGGGAGGCAACCTCGAGGGAAGCTTTCTTGACGGCCCGGGACGCCGACGTCCGATGCGGAATCCGAAAACCTATTTCATATTCCGGATGCCGACAAAATACGTCAGCAACCTTGTCAACGCAGGTTTCGACTTCATGGGCATAGCCAACAACCACATAAATGACTTCGGCCATCCAGGCCGTGTTTCCACAATGCGCACCCTCCGCAACGCGAACATGCCGGTTGTCGGACTCAAGGACAGCTGCGAGACGGCAATCATCGAGCGCAAGGGGCTCAAGATCGGCATCACCCAGTTCGGCCACGGCGGAAACAACCTTGACGTCAACAATCTTGCCGAACTCAAACGTGTAATCGAAAACCTGCGTCCGCGCGTAGATCTGATAGTTGTCTCGTTTCATGGAGGAGCCGAAGGCACGTCATATCTCCACGTCCCCCACAAGGCGGAGACATATCTCGGTGAAAACCGCGGCAATGTGGAGCGATTCGCCCATACGGCCATTGATCTGGGAGCCGACATTGTCTTCGGACATGGACCGCATGTTCCACGCGCAGCCGAACTCTACAAAGACCGCATCATCTTCTATTCTCTCGGAAACTTCTGCACCCCCTACCGCATGGGGATAGCCGGCGCCACCGGCTACGCTCCGATTGCCGAAGTCATAATAAACCGCAATGGAGAATTCCTGCGCGGCAAAATCCATTCGCTCATACAGCACCGAGGCATCGGCCCCCGATTCGACAAGAACAATTCGGCCGCAAAACTGATCAAAAAACTTTCTGAAGAAGACTTTCCGGCATCTCCATTGAAAATCACCGACGAAGGAATCCTCTCCCGTTAACCCCCGGAAGCCCTGAGGTTGACGGACAGACTTGCATAATCGGCGATAAAATTGTAATTTTGCAAAGCAAAACCACGCCGGCCACAACCTAATATGGAAAATGTAGCCGGTGTTGTCGCGCGTCTCAACACCCCGACACATATCCCCTACACAATGAACATACGCGAATCAATGCAAGCCATTCTGGCAGCTGAAAGCAAAGCAATATCGGAAATACCTTACACCGAAGGATATGACAAAGCCGTCAACCTGATTGTAGAGCATGTCGCCCGACGCGGCGGCAAACTCGTCACATCCGGAATGGGTAAAGCCGGCCAGATCGCATTAAACATCGCAACCACCTTTTCATCAACCGGAATTCCCGCCGTCAATCTCCACCCCTCGGAGGCCCAGCACGGCGACCTGGGAGTTCTGCAGCCGAACGACGTCATGCTGCTCGTTTCCAACTCCGGGCGCACCCGCGAAATCATCGAGCTCGTCGAGCTCGCACGCAACCTCTATGCCGACATCCCTCTGATCGTCATTTCGGGCAATGCGGAAAGCCCGCTTGCCAAGCTTGCCGACGCTTCACTCGTGACTGCCGCCGTGCCGGAGGTCTGTCCATTAGGCCTTACACCGACAACCTCCACGACAATGATGACAGTCATCGGCGACATATTGGTTGTCAATGTAATGAACGAAACCGGTTTCACCCGCGCCGACTACGCCAAACGTCACCACGGAGGATATCTCGGGACAAAGTCACGGCGATGAGACCCGTCTGCAACCCTGCCAACACTCAGTCTCTATGAATCAGCTTTCACTCGATCCCATATTTCTGCCGGCGCGCGACATTTCCGCAGTAAGCCCCGACATTCTTCGCGGAACCATCAACCCGACCGAGCTGCGCCACACTCTCGACGGACTGCCATTCAATGCCGTCTATGACTTCCTGCGTACGGCTGCCTACACACTCGTGACCGAAGGCCGCACCGAACGCGCCATCGAGCTGATCCGTGAATTCGACACCGTTGTCACCCGAATGGGCGAGGAAAGCGAGTCGCTCCTTAACATCCACGCAGCGTTGATGCAGATCCTGACAGCGCTTTATATCCACGCCGATCTCATTTCCGATGCGCTTCTGACGGCAGCGACCGCACTGAACCTGCTGTCACAGAGCCCGAAGAGGAAAGACGAACCGTTTCTTGAAATTCTCGCGGCACTGCTCTATGACATTTCGTTCATCCACAGTTCGCGCGATGAAAACAAACAGGCCGAACGCGAAATCGAGAAATCCATGAAGCTTTTCGGCAGGCTCGCCCGCCAGAATGCCGACCGGTACGGAGCGGCCCATCTTCTGGCCCTGAACGCCTCGACCTCAGTCTACAAGTCACGGGTAAAGCAGGCAAACACACTTGCCCAGTATCAGGCAGACACCTCCACCTACATGCAGATGGTAAATGAAGGAATAGAAGACGCCGGCATGCGGTTGATCGAATCGCTGGCAACCGAAGGACGCACTCTGGTCAAGATGAACCGCCAGAGAGAAGCCGTGCAGTATTTCACCCGCGCGTTGAAATACCTGACCAAGATTTCGCCTGAACTGAGCCTGCTTCAGCTCCAGCTCTCGATTGATCTGGGCGAAGCCCTGCTGTCGATCAAGAGTACCCGGGAAAAAGGAATCCATCTTCTGAACACCATGCTCTACAAAGCATCGAAACTCAATGCCGGCGAGGAACACCGCCGCATTGTCGACATACTCGTTGCAGCCAAAAATCCGGCACTCGACATTTTCAATGTCTGGCACAAGCTTTTCCCACGTTCGTAAACCAACAATCCCAAAACTCAACACATGTCAACCAACGCACCGAAACTCAACCTTCCCAAACTCGACAATGTACGTATAGGAATCGCTGTCGCTTCATGGAATTCCGAAATAACCTATGCGCTGCGCGACGGCGCACTTGAGGTTCTCCGCCAGCAGGGTCTGACAGACAACGACATTGATGTTTTCTACGTACCGGGTGCGGTCGAGCTGACATTTGCGGCCTCACACATGATCGAAGCATCGGCCTACGACGCCGTGATAGTGTTCGGATGCGTTATCCGCGGCGACACTCCCCACTTCGATTATGTCTGCCAGAGCGTTACGCAGGGCGTTACAGCTCTCAACGCCGACTGCGACACCCCGGTCATCTTCGGACTTCTGACCGTTGAAAACGAGCAGCAGGCCATCGAGCGCATCGGAGGATGCCACGGCCACAAAGGACGCGAAGCCGCTGAAGCCGCACTCCACATGATAGACTTCGCACGCTCCGTCTGACCGTAAATCCGGACGCTAAAAAACGACAGCAGTGTGTCTGATCCATGGGATTCAGACACACTGCTGCTGTTTACTGTCGATCAACCGTTTCAGTCGTCCAATGCCGCAGCGACAAACCGGCGGAACTCTTCTGCCGACATAGCGCCAAACCGGTCAACGGGCCCGGTATTCTCGCGCAACACCACAACATATGGGATCGACCTGACTTTGAATTTTCTTGCAAGCGAAGGACAGTTGTCAATATCCACTGAAACGAAAGTGGCTTTATCGGAAAATTCCGCGGCAACGCTATCGAAAGCCGGCCTGAACATGCGGCATGGCATGCACCACGTAGCGTTGAAATCAACTACAACCGCTTTGCCGTCTGCAGGAACAGGCAAATCATCGCCCGGATGCAGTTCGACAACACCAGGCGAACCTGCGTTGCCGAGCAACACCGCCATAAGCATACACAAGGAAAGAACCATCCGTTTCATATCTGGCACTATCTTTTCAATGATTATCAGAGGAAGTCTGATGACAACTGCCAAACAACCTCTTATTCAGGATTAATCTCAAGCAATTCGACATCGAAGATCAACATAGCGCCGGGAAGGATCTTATCGCCGGCTCCCTCATCCCCATAGCCGAGATCGGCAGGAATGTAGAAACGATATTTTGATCCGGGTGTCATCATGCGCAATCCCTCGGAAAATCCCTTTATAACGCGGTCAACGCCAAACGTAGCCGGTCCGTTCTCCTCCGATGAATCAAAAACCGTTCCATCTATAAGCTTGCCGGTATAATTAATTCTGACGCGATCCGTACCTTTTGGCACATCGCCCTTTCCTCCCTTAAGAACCTTATAGGACAGACCTGATTCCGTTGTCTTTATCTTTTTGTCCTTCTTTTTCTGAGCCGCCACATAAGCAGCTCCGGCTTCTTCATTGACAGCTGCCTTGGCACGCAGTTCGGCTTCTTTTCGCGCCTTCAGCTCATTTGCCGCGCGGGTGACAAGCTGCTGGGTGAAGCCGGCCTCCCTGCTGACTTCCTCTGTTGATTTCACAGGTGAATTCAGAGCATTCTTATAGCCTTTCATGAAGAGCTCGGGACTGACATCGAGTCCCTGCGACTTCATGTCGGCAAGCATCAGACGCATTTCGAGCGCCCGTTTCAGCCCGTTCATATAATCGACATCCTCAGGAAGCGCAAACACATATTCGGTGGCTTTTTCCAATGCCGGCAGCTGGCTTGCAGCTGCGTCCCCGCCTTTCATAGATGTGGCGGAACGCGAGTAGGAAGCTTCGGTCGATCCGATGTGATATGAAATCGAATCGCCGAGAGTTTTCAGTTCCGGAACGGCTACCGGAGTCTGGGCGGATACTGACAATGCAGCCCCGGAGAGAAGTAATGCTGATATTAATGTTTTCATGTCTTGATATTGTTGTTAGGTAAGTATATGCAGAAGTGTTTGCAACCCTTCGGTTGCTGTCTGGCGGATAACCGTCACATTATCGGAAACCGGCGCCGGGTTCGGGTCTATATAATAGACTGGAATTCCACGGCGGGCGTAACCGGCAAGACCGGCGGCCGGATAGACAGCCATTGAAGTTCCGATGATGACAAGCACATCGGCCCGCTCGACAATTCCGATGGCCGGCTCGATATTGGGGACCGCCTCCTGAAAAAACACGATGTGCGGACGGACAGGATCGCCGTAGGGATCCCTGGACTCGACGGAAGTGTCGAGATTATCGGGCTCCAGCGTATAGATGCGTTCGGGATCAGCCAGCGAACGGATTTTCATCAACTCGCCGTGAAGATGCAGCACCGAGGCCGATCCGGCACGTTCATGAAGGTCATCCACATTCTGGGTAATGACCTCGACATCATAGAATTTTTCGAGTTCAACCAAGGCGAGGTGTCCGGAATTCGGCTTTGCCTTGACCAGCTCGTGCCGGCGCTTGTTATAGAACTCATGGACGAGCGAGGGATTGCGGACGAATCCGTCATGGCTTGCGACATCCATCACAGGATATGTGTCCCACAGGCCGCCGCTGTCGCGGAATGTGGCAATTCCGCTTTCAGCGCTCATTCCGGCGCCGGTCAGCACAACGAGTAGCGGTTTTTTCATAATTGTCGTGAAGGATTGGGAAACTGTTTATAAACAGTCACCGCCGGTGGGAGACCTTAGGAAAAAGACCTCTCGCCAAGGCGGTGACAGGAATGGATTCACTTATGTCTGGGAAAACCGTCTGTTTACTTTGCTGAAGGAGTTACAGAAACAAGCTCGATTTCAAACACGAGGGTCTCGCCAGGTTTGATGTTCTGGGTTCCATCCAGACCATAAGCCTTGTCATAAGGAATATATGCCACATATTTCGCACCCGGAGCCATCATCTTGAGAACTTCCGCGAATCCGGGCACGACACGATTGACTGCAAATTCAGCGGGTTTGCCCTCTGACGAATCAAATTCGGTTCCATCGATGTGTTTACCGGTGTAGTTCACCTTTACGTTGTCGGTTGATCCGGGTTTGGCTCCTGTTCCTTCTTTAACAACCTTGTAGCTGACGCCTGACTTGGTTGTCTGAATCGACGGATCGGCTTTTTTCTGAGCTTCCACATATTCTTTGCCGGCTTTGATCTCAGGCTCGGCTTCAGCCTTGCGGGCTTCCATAGCGGCCTGCCGGTCAGCCATCTGCTTCTTCATGATCATTTCGTTGACTTCGTTCATGTAGATGCGGAGTTGTTCGTTGTCGGCCATCAGTGCAGCCTGATCCACAGAGTCTTTCTTGAATGCTTCGACAAAGTGGGAAACATAGATGTCCTTATCGAATTTCACACCCGCCTCCTGCATCTGCGCGATGTTGCCTACAAGTTGCATTGCGGTATTGAGACCCATCATATAGGACTGATCTTCCTTGAGATCCCGGCTCATGACAGTCTTGAAGCCTTCAATGAATTTATCCTTGCTGAGTTTGGCTTTCAGAGTGTCGGGAAGCTGATTCCACATCTTAAGATAACTTGCGCCCTGCACATCTCCATTAAGGATTGCCAGAGAATCGCTTTGAGAGCCGTTGCCGGCTGCAGACGAGCCTTCGCTGTTGCAGCTCGAGAATCCGAGAGCCACGGCTGCTACGCCTAAGGCTACGATGATTTTTTTCATGATTGTTTATTACTGATGTTTAATGAATTGTTTCTTTTATTGTTCTGTTTCAGGAGGATTTCTGAAATCAAGGAGCTCGACCGTGAAAACCGTTGCCGCATCAGGAGGAATGACTCCGATGACACCTCTCTTCCCATAGCCTATTTCAGAGGGAATCACAAGCCGGTATTTGCCTTTGCGCTTCATTTTCATTGCCCCCTCCCGGAATCCAGGAATCAGTTCCGGGACATTGAAAGTAGCTCCTTTATCGTCTTCGTTGAAGACTTTGCCGTCGACAAACGCTCCTGTATATTTAACCAGCAGCATGGCGTCAGGCCCGGGAGTCTCTTCTCCCTCGCCCTCTTCAAGAACTTCAAAAAGAAGTCCCGACGGCATCTTTTCAACACCCTTGCGTTCCGCTTCGGCGGCTAAAAAACGCTTGTCGGCTTCCAGACGCATGGTCTCCGCCGATATCACCGTCAGAAGCCTGTTCATATAGTCATCGGCCGTTTCAGTCGAGAATCCGGAGCGCTTTCCTTCAGCTGCCCGAACGAGATAGTAGGCAAAACGTTCGCGGTTGATGTCAAAGTCACCCATTGTCTCGACCTGCTTGAGACGGCTGTCTATAAGCATTCCCTGCTTCAGGCCTTCGAGATAGGCATCGTTGCCCGCCATGAGGTTAAACGCGTCTTCAAGTCCGCGCAGAAATTCCTTTGTCCGTTCGGGATTTTCGCCTGCCACCTTTTTCTTGATATAGTCACCCCAGATCGTGCCAGTGGCCGCACAGACTGAATCAGCCTCCTGACGTGTAAGCTGCCTGGCATTCGCCGGCAGCGCTCCCATCATAAGAACGCCGCCTGCGGCCATTAGTGAAAAGAGCAATGACTTCTTCATCCTGCCTGGTGTCAGTCTTCTATCTTGAGGAGTTCGACATCGAAGATAAGGGTTGCGTTCGGGCCGATCACTCCGCCTGCCCCGTTGGGGCCGTAGGCAAGTTCCGAGGGGATGAACAGACGCCATTTTGCACCTACCTTCATCATCTGAAGGGCTTCAACCCAACCGGGAATAACCTGAGTGACCCCGAATGTGGCGGGTTCGCCACGCTCAACTGAAGAGTCAAAGACTGTCCCATCGATGAGTTTGCCGGTATAGTGCACAGTCACCCTGTCGCCTTTTGAGGGTGATGCGCCTGCACCTTCTTCGATAATCTCATATTGAAGGCCGCTTTCAGTTTTCTTCACGCCTTCGCGTTCTGCATTCTTATCGAGAAACTCCTTACCGGCTTTAGCGTTGATTTCGCCTTTCTTGGCAGCTTCCGCCTGCTGGCGTTCCTCCATAGCGGTAAAGAATTTGCGGATTTCTTCTTTTGCTTCTTCGTATGACATCTTTGGCTCGGCGCCGTCGAAAACGGCGGCTACACCGTCAGCGAAGTCCTGTACGTCGATTTTTTCAATTCCGCTGCTGCGGAAATTGTTGCCCATGCTCAGACCAAGAGCATAGCTGATTTTGTCAAGTTCTTTATTTTCCATAATGTTTGTTGTTGTTTTCGGTTATGGAGACTGACGGAACATCATTGACTGTCAGCTTCCACTTATTATCTACAATAAGATATCTGCAAAGTTAGATTAATTCTCGGGGTCTGCCACACAAAAATATTAAAAAATCATTAATTCCCCTCAAATCAGCCAAAACAGCATCTTTCAAACCTTGACGGATGTTGCCCGCAGGAAATAGTGGAGAAAAAGGATTCCGGCAAGAAAAAGCGACACCGAAAACGAAAGGACTATCCCATAGAGCCCCATGCCGCAGCCGATGCCGAGAAGATATGTTGCCGGAACTCCGACAACCCCATAGGAAAAGAGTGAGATCCACATCATCGGCATCACACGTGAGGTTCCTCTAAGCGCATTGGCAAAAGTTATCTGTGTGGCATCGCCAAGCTGATAAAGCACCAGGGGAACAATGACTGAAAGGCTCAGCGCAATGACAGCCCCGTCTGACGTGAACAATTGCAGGATCGGGCGGGCACAGAACAGGAAAACCAGCGACGAACATGCGGCAAGTACAAGAATGATGCGGTAGCCGGCATAGGCCGTGCGGCGCATAAGCCGACGGTCGGCGTTGCCTGCCGCGTTCGACACCATGATGGATGTGGCGGCCCCCATGCTGTAATAGACACAGAATCCAAGCGTTCCGAGAATGACCGTAACCTGATATGACGCCAGTTCAAGAGCGCCGAGCCATCCCACAAAAACTGCGGCAACAGTAAACGACCCCGACTCGAATCCCATCTGCAACGCAACCGGCCATGACGTCTGATTGATACGTTTGACATCTGCCAATGTAATCCGGCCGCTGATGAGCCCACGGCGGCAGCCGGCATAGTTTTTACGCAGCATGAACACACCTATGATCGACAATGCGCAGAATGACCGCGCCACCAGAGTCGACAGTCCGGCTCCGGTCAGCCCCATTTCAGGAAATCCCGAATGGCCATATATCAGCAGATAATTCCCTATGATATTGAGGATGTTTGATATCAGTATTATCCACATCGGCATCTTCGTCCGGTTAATGGCGTAGAACCATTGGGCAAAACTGTTGAAAAGGGCAAGGGGCATCAGTCCGCCGAGATAGATAAGGAAATACGGACGCATCAGCGGCAGCAGTTCTTCCGGCTGGCCAAGACGCGACAGATTGAAATAGAATCCGAGCATCACGCCTGACACAAGCAGCCCGAAAAGGATATTGACAAAAAGAGCCGAACGCATCATCACTCCCGTTTCGTCTGTCTTGCCCTTTCCGAACAATGCGCCGGCAAGCGGAGTGATTCCATATGAAAAGCCGAGCATCGTAAAGATCGCCACGTTGAACAGATTGTTTACAAACGAAGCCGAAGCCAGCTCCGGAGTGCTGTGATGGCCGATCATCGCAGTATCGGCAAACCCTACCACAATCGTCCCGAGCTGCCCGATCAGAATCGGAAACCCGAGACGAAGTATTTTATAATCAAGCGCCAGACGCCGTGTCTCCATAGTCAATAGCACTCGCCGTCTGACGGGAAAGTGACATTTTTGACTTCGCTGACATATGATCCGACCGAAGCGGTTATCGCCTGTCCGATCTGTCCGAAATGGCGCATGAACTTTGGCTTGAAGCCTTCGTTCATCCCAAGCATGTCCTGAACTACAAGAATCTGTCCGTCTGTACCGGATCCAGCCCCGATGCCAATCGTCGGGATCGAAAGACGCGCCGTCACCTCTTTTGCAAGCGCTGCGGGAATTTTTTCGAGAACAAGCGCAAAACATCCTAAATTCTGAAGCAGTTCAGCATTTTCGATGAGACGGCGGGCCTCTTCGTCGCCTTTGGCCCTGACGCCGTAACCTCCGAACTGATTGACTGACTGCGGCGTAAGCCCGAGATGAGCGCAGACAGGAATGCCGGCAGCAAGAATCCGCTCGACCGATTCGCGGATTTCGGACCCGCCTTCGAGCTTGACAGCCGATGCTCCAGTCTCTTTCATTATTCTGACGGCCGACTCAAGAGCCTTTTCGGGACATCCCTGATAATATCCGAAAGGAAGATCAACAACCACCAATGCTCGCTCTACGCCGCGAACGACTCCCCGCGCGAATGTTATCATATCATCAAGGGTGATCGGCAAGGTAGTCCCGTAGCCCATCATGACATTGGCGGCGGAATCGCCGACCAGAATGAAATCGACACCGGCGGCATCAACCAGACGAGCCATTGTAAAGTCATATGCTGTCAGGCAGGCAATTTTTTCTCCGGCCGCCTTCATTTCGCGGATCCGCGTCGTTGTAACTTTACGGCGCGATTGTTCAGTGTAAGTCGACATACTTGTTTTTCTGTAATTCAACAATTTTATTTTCAATCACGGCAACGGCTACAGATCCGTCAGCCGACGTGCAAAGTTACATCAAAATCCTGAGATACCCTAAAGCTCATGACCGGCAGCCCTGAAAGTTCCTGTCCGCGAAGCCCTTTTTGACATAATTTTCATGCAGCCGATGAAAAAGGAGTTGCTTTGGCTTGTTTTTTTGAAAGGATTCTCGTAATTTAGCAACACTGAAAAACCTGATGCACTCTCCCGGACAAGCAGTTTTTCGCCAACCCTTCAATCCATCTGAAAAAAACATGATAGATCCCCATAGATATTGCGTTATAATGTGCGGAGGCATCGGCAGCCGTTTCTGGCCCTACAGCCGCGCCAACATGCCGAAACAGTTCATCGACCTTTTCGGAACAGGACGTTCGCTCCTGCAGATGACCTACGACCGTATCCTTCCGCTTGTCAGGCCAGAAAACATCATCATTGTGACAAACCGCCTGTATGTGGATCTTGTCTGCGAGCAACTGCCGGAAATCGACCGTTCCCGAATCCTTCTCGAACCAGACCGACGAAACACGGCCCCCTGCATCGCATGGGCGGCATATCACATCGGGGCCATTGACCCAGAAGCATCAATGATAGTGACCCCGAGCGATCATCTGATCACTCGCGAATCTATTTTTGAACACTGCGTAGCACGCGGTTTCGACTTTGTCGAACACCACGACGCCCTGCTGACTCTGGGAATCAACCCGACCCGTCCCGAAACCGGCTACGGCTACATTCAGATAGGCCGCGAGATAGAGCCGGGACTACTGAAAGTCAAAACATTCACAGAGAAACCGAACAAAGACCTCGCCCAGGTTTTCATTGACACAGGCGAGTTTTTCTGGAACGCAGGCATATTCCTGTGGACGGTCAGATCGATCAAAAACGCGCTCCACCATTGCGCACCCGATCTTGCAGCGGTCTTCGACGCCGGGACCGGCAAATTCGCCACTCCGGAAGAGACAGAATTCATCGAGCAGAATTTTTCAGGATGTCCGTCTATCTCGGTCGACTTCGCAGTTATGGAAAAGGCCGACAACGTCTATGTCGAATGTGTCAACTTCGGATGGAGCGACCTCGGGACATGGGGCTCGCTCTACGACAACTCGCGCCGCGACGAAAACGGCAATGTGACGGTCACGGACAACGTCATGACCTACAACGCGACCGGCAACATCTTCATGGCCCCCGACAACAAGCTCGTCGTCGCGAGCGGAATCCACGACTATATTGTCGCCGACGCGGGTGATGTCCTTCTCATCTGTCCGAAAAGCGACGAACAGCAGATCAAAGTAATGTTGACCGACGTGCGCATACGCCACGACAACAAGTATCTCTGACCATCAGGAATGCACAATACTCAGAAATACATATGTCTGGATGCGGAGTTCGTTGAAGGCGACGAGCTGATCGAGCTGTCAATCTATGGATTGGACCGCAAAGAAATATACCATCAGCGCTTTAAGCCTATCCGTTATTCCGAATGGGACTCCTCGATCCACCACATCACACCCGACATGGTTGCAGGCGCTCCGGCTTTTTCGGAATGCCTTGCCGACATCCAGCAAATCATTGACCGGGCAGACGCTCTGATCGGATTTGCAATAGAAAACGACATTTTCCATCTCGAACGCCAGGGCGTCATCCAACTGCAGCAAAAAAAAATTCTCGAACTTCGCGACTGGTTCTGGATTAACCATGGAAAAGAAAACGGACTCGATCTTTTCCAAGGCATAAGCCTCGAAAAGGTCACCGACCTGCTTGATGTCAGCTTCGGCATCGAGGGAATGCACAGCGCAAGCGGCGACACTCTCGCCACCCTCGACTGCTTTTTGAAGCTGTTCGGAATTTTCTGCAGGCGCAACAGCCTCAGTACGGATGATGTCGAAAATGCGATACGTCTTTTCGAAAACGAGTTTGCGCAAGAGAAAGAAGCTTACGACCGCGCACACGCCGAAGGCTATGCCATGTTGCTGCGCATAGGCGACAATGGCTACACCCTCAGAGTGCGCCGCGAAGAACCCCAGCCGTCACCGCGCCTGGCCGCCATGATCCGGGTTGCCGACCGCAAACGTGCATCAGTCGAACTCCAAAACATGATGGCGCGCCGGCCGATGCTCGGAAAGGGGGTATACCGGCTCAACAACAAAGACATTGAACGCTTCAAAGCCTACACAAACGGCTTCGACTCAGAAGAACACGCCCTATTCAAGAAACTCGAGAAATTATCGTCGCGGTTTCCCGTATCGTCGCTCAAACGCTGACGGTCAGCGCTTGAGCCATGTCCGACATATCTGACACATTTGCCTGCTCTTTCTACAAGCAAGTGAAAAAATACGACATAATGCATTTTTTTCGTTGTTGCTGTCACCTTTCATATCCGAAATGTGTCTTACATACGAGACGCCTCACAACAACATCAAACATCTGAAAAACTCAAAGACATGACAGCAACATTAGTTCCCATCTTCGTCGGCGTAGTGCTCCCAATAGCAATTGTGGCAATTACGGCCGCATCGAAAATCAACAACGACAACAAACGCTCGAAAGTTCTCATTAAAGCAATCGAATCCAATTGCGGCATCGATGCCGACAAATTGGCCGAGACCCTTCAGAAACCCAAGAAAACCGCTCGCGAGATTCTCAACCTTCGTCTGCTCCGCGGATGCATCTTCTCCTTCATTGGCCTTGCGCTCTGCATAGTAGGCATCGTGTCACTCTGTATGGGCATCGAATTCTCGGCCGACCCCGTCACAGTTCCTCTGGTATTCGGCGGAGCGTCGCTCGCAATTGGTTTGAGCTATCTCGTGGTTTACTTCGTGACTCGCAAACAAATCAAAGACTAACTGCACAAGGA
>JAIDXA010000281.1 GCA_029058705.1 Paramuribaculum sp.
CCATTAAGATTTTTTTCCCGACAACCGACCTTCTCATCATCGAAATCGAAATTCCCATCAGGAGCGCTGTGTTCGACAGCCCCTGCGGAAGAAGCAACGCTCCGAAAAACAATATGATCGAGGCTGTCACTATCACTGCCGACGTCTTTACTCCGCCACCTTTAAGCTGATAGCGCGACATGATCAGCGCAACAACCATCGCGGCTGTGATCTTGAGGAATTCGGCCGGTTGTAGCGAGAATAAGACAAGGCTGAATGAACGGCGTGCCCCATTGATTTCTTCGCCGAACAGCAGGGTGTAGAGCATCATGCCGACACTGATGAGCGCAAACAGCGGAATGTTGCGCAGGATGGTCCGGTAGTGTGTGCGCTGAAGCACGTAGATGATGCCAAGTCCGGCAAGAAGCATCGCGCCGTGGCGTATGATTGTGCCGTAGACACCCATGCCGGCGGCCGCCACTTCGCGTGAAGAGGCGCTGTAAAGCTCGACGACGGAAATGATCACGAGGCAGATGTAGATGCCCCAGATGTGTTTGTCGCCTTTCGCAACTGGCGCAAGACGCGGATCTGTTTCCTTTTTCGTTATTTCGATCGGGGCTGAAAGTATGTCGGAGGAATTCATGATGGGAGAAATGTCTGTCGGATATGGATTTCAGTTGAGGACCGGATCAGCGCAGACGTCTGACAGCTTCCTTGAATAATTCACCCCGGTTTTCATACGAAGTGAAAAGGTCGAAGCTGGCGCAGCATGGCGAGAGCAGGACTGTGTCTCCCTCGGATGCAAATCTGCGGGCTGTCTCGACGGCTTCGTCCAGGGAATGAGTGTCGGCGATCAGAGGAACCTCATTGCCGAAAAAGTCCATCAGCTTGGCATTGTCTTTGCCCATGCAGACGATGGCCTTGACTTTCTGTTTGACCAGAGGCAGGATTTCGGAATAATCGTTGCCTTTATCCTTACCGCCGAGAATAAGGACTACCGAAGGGTTGCCGCCAGGCATGCTTTCGAGTGCATACCAGCAGGAGTTGACATTTGTCGCTTTCGAATCGTTGATCCAGCGGACACCGTCGACAGTGGCTACATATTCCAGTCGATGTTCGACACCCTCGAAATTCGAAAGCGCGCGGCGTATGTCGTCTTTTCTGATGTTCAGAAGACATGCCGACAGTCCGGCTGCCATTGAATTGTAGAGGTTGTGGAGTCCATTCAGTGACAATTCGGCGCGCGGCATCTCCATCGAGGTGGCGGGAGTGTCTATGACGAGGTTGTCCTGGTCGTTGACATACGATCTGGTCTCTTCCGCTATATGTTCGGCAAAAGGATACATGCGCGCTTCCGTTGTAACCTGTTCGAGCTGACGTCGGATGACGGGATCGTCCTGCCAGAATATGAAGGCGTCCTCGCAGGTCAGGTTGTTCAATATACGGAATTTTGCGTTGATATAATTCTGCATCTCATAGTCATAGCGGTCGAGATGGTCCGGAGTTATATTGAGGATGACGGCCACGTTGGCTTTGAAGTCATACATGTTTTCGAGCTGAAACGACGAAAGCTCTATGACATAGACATCGTGGGGGTCGCGGGCAACCTGAAGGGCCAGACTGCGGCCTACGTTTCCGGCCAATCCGACATCGAGTCCGGCATCGGAAAGTATGTGGTAGGTCAGCATTGTGGTTGTTGTCTTTCCGTTGCTGCCGGTTATGCAGACCATTTTAGCGTCGGTGTAACGTCCGGCGAATTCGATTTCCGAGATTACGGGAATACCCCGTTCGCAGATGGCTTTCACCATTGGAGCTGTAGGAGGTATGCCGGGACTTTTGACAACCAGGTCGGCGTCAAGAATTTTTTCAGGGCTATGGACACCTTGCTCCCATTCGATTCCTTCGGCGTCGAGTCGGGCTGCATAATGCGGCGCAATGCTCCCCATGTCGGAGAGAAACACGTTCATCCCTTTGTCTTTTCCGAGGATGGCAGCGCCTACGCCGCTTTCTCCTCCTCCTAAAACAACCAGTTTTTCTATTTTCATTCTTTATCTTATTTTCAATGTGACGAAGGTGATCGCCGCCAGAAGAATGGCGACAATCCAGAATCTCACTACGAGTTTCTGTTCAGGTACGGGGTTGAACGGACGCCGCAGGATGGCGTCGGGACAATCGGCACCCGATTTCTGGAAATGGTGGTGGAGAGGGGTGCATTTGAAAATGCGGCGCGGTGATCCGCATCGTTTCTTGGTGTATTTGTAATAGCTGACCTGCATCATGACCGAAAGATTCTCGACGAGGAAGATTCCGCAGAGAATCGGAGTCAGGAGTTCTTTTCGGGTCAATATGGCGAATACGGCTATTATTCCCCCGATTGTCAGTGATCCGGTATCGCCCATGAACACCTGGGCCGGATTGGCGTTGTACCACAGAAAGCCTGTCAGGGCCCCTATGAATGCGGCCATGAACACAACCAGCTCGGAACTTTCGGGAATGTAGAGTATGTTGAGATATGATGCATAGACCACGTGCCCTCCGAGATAGGCCATTATCAGTAGCGCCACTCCTATTATTGCTGAAGTGCCGGCACAAAGGCCGTCGACGCCGTCGGTCAGATTGGCCCCGTTTGAGATTGCCATGACTACCAGTATCGTTATTATGATGAATACGATCCATCCGGCTGTCGGACCGTATTCGCCCATCCATTTGGTCAGCCACTGATAGTCGAAGTTGTTGTTCTTGACAAAAGGAATGGTTGTCTGCGGGCTTTTGACATTTTCAGGACGGTAGGTGACGACGGTCTCGGTAGAGTCGGCCGGCCGGACTTCAGTGTTCTCGCGCACAACCACATCAGGGCTGAGCCACATTGTCAGTCCGACGATCAGCCCGAGTCCGAGCTGGCCGATTATCTTGAATTTGCCCTTCATGCCGTCTTTGTTGTGGCGTTTGAGCTTGAGATAGTCATCGAGGAAGCCGAGAATTCCGAGCCATATTGTCGAAATGATCATCAGAAGCATGTAGACATTTGTCAGGTCGCCCACCAGAAGGCAGGGGATCAGTATGGCGAGAATGATTATTATACCTCCCATGGTCGGTGTGCCCTTCTTGGTGTTTTCGCCCTGTAGCCCGAGGTCGCGGACAATCTCGCCGATCTGCAGCTGGCGCAGGCGGTCAATTATTTTTCGGCCGAAAACGAGGGCAATGAAGAGGGCGAGAACAAATGAAGCGCCCGAACGGAAGGTTATGTAGTCCATGAGTCTGACGCCGGGAATTCCCGAGTCGCGCAGCAGATCGAATAGGTGGTAAAGCATTGTCGGATCGGATCTGAATGGAATAATTGGTTAAGGATTACGGTGTTGTTCAGCGGGTCAGCAGGACTTGAAGACTTCGGCAACTACTTCCCGGTCGTCGAAATGATGTTTGACCCCTTTGATTTCCTGATAGTTCTCGTGGCCTTTACCGGCGATCAGAACGACATCGCCGGGTTTGGCGAGCATGATGGCCGTTCGGATGGCTTCGCGGCGGTCGGTGATGGCGATTGTGCGTTGGCGAAGTTCGTCTGTGTCGAGTCCGGCTGCCATTTCGGCGATTATTTCCGCGGGTTCTTCATCGCGTGGATTGTCGGATGTCAGCACCAGACGGTCGGATCTGAGGGCGGCTTCGCGCGCCATTATCGGACGTTTGCCTTTGTCACGGTTGCCGCCGGCGCCCACAACCGTTATGATTGATCCTTTTTTGTCGAGGATGTCGGAAATTGTGGTCAGGACGTTGATGACCGCATCGGGAGTATGGGCGTAGTCGACA
>JAIDXA010000282.1 GCA_029058705.1 Paramuribaculum sp.
TTACTTACAGCACTCGTGGCTATTGCGATAAGCGCGGCAGCGCAGAACCGCACTTTCCACGGCACAGTGCTGAGCGCAGCCGATGACGAACCGCTCATCGGTGCGACAGTGACTCCGATCGGCGGCGGCCATCCGGTACCAACCGACGTAGACGGTCGCTTCACGATAACGGTTTCCGCTTCTGTGAAAGAAGTAAAGGTTACCTATGTCGGACATAATGCTCTGACAGTTGCGCTGACCAACGGTATGGTTGTTAAACTCGAGACATCCTCGACAATGCTCGACAATGTCGTTGTTACCGGTTACGGTACGGGCAAGAAGCTCGGATCTGTTGTCGGATCGGTCAACGTTGTCGGTCAGCAGACACTTGAAGACACGCCGTCATCGAACTTTGTCGACGCTCTTCAGGGTCAGGTTCCGGGTCTTAATATCTATTCTAACTCGGGCGATCCCTCGGATGTTCCTTCGGCGATCCGTATCCGTGGTGTGAACTCGATCAATGCCTCGACAACTCCGCTGTTCATTCTCGACGGTGCTCCCACCACATCCAATATATTCACAACACTCAGCCCCAACGATATCGAAAACGTGACTGTGCTTAAAGATGCATCGGCAACCGCTGTCTACGGTAGCCGTGCGGCCAACGGTGTTATCGTTATCACAACCAAAAAGGGTAAATACGGCGACAATGCACAGGTGTCCGTGCGCGCCAACATCGGTTGGTCGGGTCGTGCCGACAACCGTGTGAACATGATGAACTCACAGGAGTATATCAAGTTCCGCGACCTCATCAATCAGCCTGTGACTCAGGATGTGCGTGACCTTGTCGACAATTACGGCATAAACACCAACTGGTTTGACGAGCTTATCAAAGACAATGCTCTTCTCTACTCGATGGAAGGTGTGATCCAGGGCGGATCCGAAAAAGTGCGCTATTATCTCTCGCTCGGCCATTACAGCCAGGATGGTCTTGTGGCCAACTCGGGCATGCAGCGCGAGTCGCTCCGCTACAACGTGGATGCCAAGGTCAATGACTGGTTCAAAGTGGGCATGTCGTCGACAATCGGCTATCAGTCGTATGACCAGAACCAGGCGGCCGACGGTTTCTATTTCCAGAATCCGTTTGCAGGCGCCTACACAATGCTCCCCTATGACTCTCCCTACTACTACTCGTTCAATGACAACGGCGACATTGTCTACGGCGACCGTGCAAAATACTACAAATATTCTGAAGCTGTGGATCCGAACTACTATTCGGAGATCTCTCTCAAAGGAAAACGCAGCCGTCTGACCGCCAACATGAATCTCTATGAGCAGATCAATCCGGTCAAAGGTCTTACGCTCCGCGCCCAGCAGTCGGTGACCGGCTATGATTCGCGCAGCACCACAATCCGTCCCCAGTTGGATTACATCGAGCTTCCCGAAGGCTATATTCCCGGCCAGAACAAGGTGACTCTCAATCTGACAGGCCGCACCGGCGAATCGTTCACCCGCTACTATTCGTTCACTTACACCAACACAGCCGAATATAACTTCCTCGTAAACAACAACCACGATTTCACATTCCTCGTGGGTCAGGAGGCTATCATTTCCAAGAGCAACGGTTTCGGTGTGGCAACAACCGGACAGCCGAACGCTACCCAGTGGCTTCTTACAAACGGAAACGCTGTCACTCTGAACGATGTGGCGCAGTCTATTTCCCGCACGGTCATGAACTCTTATTTCGCGACTATGAGCTACAGCTACGACAACCGCTACTTCCTCGACGCATCTTTCCGCCGCGACGGCAGCTCGAAGTTCGCTCCCGGCCACCGCTGGGGCAGCTTCTGGTCGGTAGGCGCTATGTGGAACGCCAAGAACGAATCGTTCCTCCAGCCCTACACCTGGCTTTCTGCCCTCAAGGTGCGCGCAAACTACGGTACGGTGGGTAACTCCGGTATCGATCCTTACCAGTACGACGGTATTGTCGGAACAGGACGCGTCTATAACGGACAGGGTTCACTCGGCATCTCCACACAGTCGAACCACGACCTCACATGGGAAACTGTCGAACAGTTCAACTTCGGTTTTGACGCCGGTTTCTGGAATCGCCTGAACCTGTCGGCCGATTTCTATCTCAAGAACACCAAGAACATGCTTCTTGACATTCCTTACTCCATCACCACCGGTTTCAGCTCAGGTTCGGCCAACATCGGTTCGATGCGCAACGTCGGTGTGGATGTTGAAGCCAGCTACGACATTGTGCGCAGCAAGGACTGGCACGTGGGCGTACGCGCCAACTTCAACTACAACAAGAACACCATCACCGAGCTCTTCAACGGAAAAGAGGAATATGTTCTTGCTGAATACGGAATGGTTTACCGCGTAGGTGAAAACCCCTTCCAGCTCAACTCGGTCCGCTATGCAGGTGTCGATCCCCGCGACGGCCAGCAGATGTGGTATGACATCAACGGCAACCTCACCAAGACATACAATAAGGAACGCGACGCCGTGAACACCGGCAAGAGCTTCGTTGCTCCCTGGGCCGGCGGTTTCGGAATCGACGCACGCTGGAAAGGCCTCAGCCTCCGCGCCGACTTCACCTGGAGCGCCGACAAATACATCAACAACTGGACCAACCAGGTTATCTGCAGCGCAGCGCAGTCGCTCAACGGCTACAACCAGCGCGTGGAAATGCTCAACGTGTGGACCAAACCGGGCGACGTTACCGACATCCCCAACCTGCTTGACCTCTATGGAAATGTCCAGACAACCCAGGCCGACGACCGTTACATCGAAAACTGCTCGTTTGTCCGCATGAAGAACCTTACGGTTGCCTACACTCTTCCGAGGAGCATTCTCAATGCAATCCGTCTGAAAGACCTCACATTCCACTTCACCGGCCGAAATCTCCTCACATTCACCGGCTATACCGGTACAGACCCCGAATATGAAAACAACGGTGTGCGCTTCTTCTATCCCAACACCCGTCAGTATGAATTCGGACTTGAGGTTACTTTCTAATCATCAAACAATACGAATCCTCAAAATTGAACAATTCAAATATGAAAAATAAATTTTTATCAGCGTTGGTTTTCTGTGCCGCTTTGACTTCATGTAACATGGATGAAGTGCAGCCCGGTACGATACCAGACCGCGAATCGATCGAAACGGCCGCCGACTGCCTTGCGTTCCGCAACAATCTTTACGCTTCGCTCCGTGCATTGACTGCGGGAGACTACATCACAAACACCGAACTCGAGTCGGACTACTATGTAGGTCTTGTCGGAAACGGTAACCGCGGTATGCTCCTCAACACCGGCGCTCTGACTTCATCGCTTACGGATATTACCGAGCCTTACGACGGAAGCTACAGTGTCATGAAAAACATCAACTTCCTATTGGAATATGGCACGGCGCTTCTTGACAAGGACAATCTGAGCGATCAGGATCGCACTGACATCAAGCGTTATCTTTCGGAAGCACGCTTCATCCGCGGTTATATCTACTATTATCTGTTTGACCACTACTGCCAGGCCTATTCGGCCGACAAGGCTGATCAGAAGGGTCTCGGACTGTCGATTGTCACCACATACGACCCGACCGGCGACACAAGCAAATATCCCGGCCGAAGCTCTATGAATGAAGTCAAGGAACTTGTCGACGGCGATCTTAAGGCCGCATTTGAAGGACTTCAGGAATATGAGGCTTCAAGTGCAAGCGCCAAAAACATGCTTTGCGCCCCGAACGCGTCATATATCAGCAGCTATGCAGTGGCAGCCCTTCAGGCCCGCTGGGCTCTTCTGACCCAGGACTACACTGCGGCAGTGGACAAGGCGAACTATGTGATCAATTCAGGCATCTATCCTCTTGCAACCGGCGCCGCTTACCAGAACATGTGGTCAAACGACGTGGGTACGGAGCTTATCTTCGTTCCTTTCGTTGATGCTTCGGAATCGGCTTACGTAGGATCGTTCAACGACGCATGGAACTATTATGCCAACTTCCCCGACCGTGTCGACTATATCCCGACCAATGCGACCATCGAGATGTATGACGACCTTAACGATGTTCGTTTTGACTCGTATTTCGCCGGTCTGTCTATGGTTATCTCAGGTAGTGCCTACGATGCCTATATCATGGCAAAATTCCCGGGCAACCCTGCTCTTGTGTCCGGAACGAACGAATACAAGAACAAGCCGAAGCCCTTCCGTACGAGCGAACTTTATCTGATTGTTGCCGAAGCTTGCGCCACTGACGGTGCCGCAAAGAACGAAACGGCTGCCAACGAGGCTCTCAATACTCTCCGTGCCGCCCGAATCAGCAACTATCAGGCCGAAGTCAACTCAGGTGCAACTCTCGTCAACGCTATACGCGACGAGCGTAAGAAAGAGCTTATCGGCGAAGGATTCCGTATCAGCGACCTCCGTCGCTGGGGTGTCGGCTTCACCCGCGAGGGATCATATCCTCTGGCTCCGACTACCGAGAGCATCATCCAGTCGACATCCCTCATAAGCTTCTCGTCGAACGACTACCGCTACACCTGGCCTATCCCCAACTCGGAAATGGAAATCAACCCCCAGTTGAAAGGTCAACAGAACCCCGGTTATTAATCAGCTGATAATTATTTAATTGAAATTCCAGATGAAACTAAATAAATTCATTGCTTTTGCTGTTGCGGCTCTGACATTCTCGGCCTGCAGCAATGACGACGCCTCGTGGAACACAGCCACAGGAGTGACTGTCAATCTTTCCCAGACGGAAATGGCTATCAGCGAAGATGCCGAAGCCGGTCGTTACTACTACATTCCCGTCGTTGTCGAGGGTGAAGCCAACGGCAATATCGAGGTTACTGTTGAATTTTCTCCCGTATCGGCCTCTCCTGCTGTAGAGGACAAGGACTATGTGGTTACCCAGAAAACGATCATCATTCCTGCCGGAGAAGCTTCAGGCAATATCGAGTTCTACCCCACCGGCGATGATATTGAGAATGACGACCGTCAGTTTGTGGTGACACTTGTCAAGGCCGTCGGCGCCGCTGTGGGTCCGCAGACAGCCTGCACCGTAACCCTCAAGGATAACGAACGTCTGATTCCGGAAGCTTACAGAAACATCCAGGGCATGTGGACAATGACATGCGTCAACAACGATGAGGCTGACCAGTACACCGTGAATATCAAAGGCTATAACGAGGGTGAGACCGGCTATCTGTCTGATCTCATCATTTCAGGCTGGAACGGCGTTTCCTACACCGAGGATCTCGTTGCCAAGTTCAGTTTCGACGCGTCGACAAACCAGGCCATCATCACCCTCCCGCTCGGACAGTGGGTGGCTTATGATCTCAATTTCGGCGCTCAGCTCGGAGTGTGCGATGTGATGCTCGCCTCGGTAAATTACAGTTCGTCAGGAGCCTCTCTTGCCGCGACCGGTTCGGTTTCTGCAACTTCAAATGAAGAGATGACTGAAATCTCGTTCTCTGATTCTACTGAACTTGTAGGTGCTATCTTCGACAGCAGCGGTTCGTTCACAGGCTACACTTGGTTCTGGAAAGAATCGATGAAGATGACACGTTGATTGACAAATCTTGATAATTAAATCAGTGTGCGTCGGGCAAATCTGCTTGGCGCACGCTTTTAAATGATCATTGTTCTCTGATGAAAAACAAAATTATCTTTCTTCTCGCACTCGCGCCCAATTTCATGCTGGCGCAAAGTAAGATTGACCTTCCGGGTCTGGAAACGATAGCGCTCCAGAAATCCGCGCTGAAGGCAATGGGGACCGAGATCTCGTCTACGCTCATCCCTGTGATGATTATGCCGGCGACGGACGACTGCGAGGCCGCCCTGGTCTCTCTTGGAATTGAAACAGACAATATGGGCGCGGTGATCCTTGCCGATATCCCTCTGAATCTTGTGGAGACAGTTGCCGACATGCCTGAGGTGAGGTATGTGACCGTTTCGCGCGAGATGGAGGCGGCTATGGATCTTGCCCGTCCCGCAAGCGGTGTGACAACAGCCCAGGAGGGTTTTTCCTACGATGGAGCGACGCATTCCTACGACGGTACAGGTGTGCTTGTCTCGTTGTTCGACACCGGCATGGACGCCAATCATGTCAATTTTCTTGATGCCGACGGCGTGACCCGTGTGAAGCGTCTCTGGTGGTACCGTTCGGCAACTCCCACCGAATATACCCCCGATTCGCGTTTCAGCAACATCTCGAGCTTCACGACCGACAACAGTGCCGAGAGCCATGCCACACATGTGGCAGGGATAATGGGCGGCAGCTACAACGGACAGGGAACCTATGCCTATATCCCGTCGGGAACTGCAACCTCCCAGCAGATCATTAACGGTAACATTCCCTACTATGGTGTCGCTACCGGATCGGATCTCGCGTTTGCGGTCGGTTCGCTCACCACGAATTATATTCTGGGCGGTATACAGAAGATAATCGAGTATGCAGAAAGTCAGAGTCAGCCTGTGGTTGTCAATCTGTCGCTTGGCACGACGATCGGCCCGCACGACGGTTCGGATGCCTATTCGCGGCAGCTCGCGGCATTCGGCAAGCGAGGCATCATCTGTATCGCTGCCGGAAATGACGGAGACGTCAACATGTCGATAGTTAAGAATGTGACATCGTCGACTCCGATCAGAACCATGTTTGCGTCAAACACCTGCCAGGACGGAGCAATAGATATATGGGGAACAGATTCGACTCCGCTGACTGTGTCGTGGGCGGTATATAACACGGCCACCGGTCAGTACACCGTACTTGCAACGGTCAATGCGGCCGGCCAGTCGGCTTCGGTGTCGGCATCGAATTCGAGTTTCTCTTCATCGTTCACAGGAACGATAACGATGCGGTCGGACCTCAATAGCCTGAACAACCGCTTCAATGTCTACACAACATGCACTTTCCAGCCGTTGGGCGGCAACTCGACCAATAAGATGGCCCTGATTGTTGAGAGCGCTACAGAGCAGAAGGTATATCTTTACGGAAACAGCTCGACAGCACTGACTTCCGACGGATATGCCGGTTTCGACATGGCTTCTCCTGCCAATTCCATAAACGATGCATGTTGTGCGGAAAACGTCATTTCAGTAGGATCCTATACGACCAGAAATACCTGGGGAACAATGTCAGGATCATATCGGTATACGGGAACGGGCTTTACCGTAGGACAGATCTCGGGATTTTCTGGCTACGGCGAGTCGTTTCAGGGCGAACAGCTTCCGATTATCTGCGCGCCCGGCGCAGGCATCGTGTCGAGCTTCAGCCGTTATTATGTGGCTGCGAAAAACACGGCGTCGACAGCAACGGCTACAGCTGTAAGCAGTGCCGGCGTGACAAACTACTGGTTCAACTCACAGGGAACATCGATGGCTTGTCCTTATGTGACAGGAGTGGTCGGACTGTGGCTTCAGGCATGCCCGACCCTGACATATGATGAGGTTGTCGATGTGCTGAAGAATTCGTCGACCTATTCGGCCATAAGCATGAAAGGCGGCCGATGGGGATATGGAAAGATCGATGCGACTGCGGGACTGAAATACATTCTCCAGAAATATGCCTCGGTCGGCCAGGTTTGGGACGATGATTCAAGGCGTCTGGTGATCAGTCCGAACGGCAACGGGTATGATGTGACTGTTGCCGGCGAAAAAGAATTCGCAGTCGAGCTGTTTGACATGCAGGGCCGCAAGGTAGCCACAGCAAACGGCATTGACGGAAGTGCCGGTCTGTCCACATCCGGACTCAACGCAGGAGTCTACGTGGCTGCCGTTAAAGGCGCTTCGATCAACAGATCTGAAAAAATCGTTGTCAGATAAAGCAAAAAAACATCTGCTTCTGCAGAAATCCGATCAAAAGATGCGGTGTGGAGAATTTCAGGATTTCTCCGCACCGCCATCTTTTGATTGAATTATTTTAATAGTTCTCCGATTTTTTAATATCTTTGCAAACATAAAATCAAAAAAAGCGTCAATTTGCCACCATATCGAAGGTCGCTGCGTTTTTTATTCCAATACATATCTGATGAACCGATTTTTTATAACAACTCTTATTGCGGCATCTGCCGTCCCGGCGTTCGCCCAAAACAAGATATCCGCTGAAGGAATCACATTTATTGAAAACTACCGTCTGGAAAAAAACCTGACTCTCAGCCCGAATTCAACCGCAGCCGATGAAAACCCGCTTGTAGAGGTTCTGGCCATGTACGCCCCCGGCTACAGCGCCGCCGACCTGACCGCCGCCGGCTATGACGTAGTCGCAGACTACGGGATATCTGCAACCGTCTGCCTTCCGCTTGACGAAATCGAAACTTTTGCCTCGCTCGACGCAGTCGGATCACTGACCCTCGGAGGCCGGAAAAACCTGAAAATGGACTTTGCCCGCTCAAAAAGCGGTGTTGACGAAGCCCAATCCGGAATCTCGGTCGGCGGCGCCGCCCATAAATTTTCCGGAAAAGGAGTCATCACAGGAATCATGGACGTCGGTCTTGAAGCAAACCACGTCAACTTTATCGATGAAACCGGCCGCAGCCGCATAGAACGCCTTTGGGTCTATCCAACCGCTTTGACATCGGGAAAGAAAACCTACGAAGCCTCGACGGTCGGATCGTTTGAATGCGACACCGAATCAGAGTCACACGCAACCCATGTGGCAGGCATAATGGCCGGCTCCTACAAGGGCAACGGAAACCTCGCCTACACAACCGCACCGGATCTATCAGGCGGCCTCATCCAGAAAAAAAACCAGCCGATCCCCTACTATGGAGTCGCGCCGGATGCAACTCTCGCCCTCTCGGTCGGACAACTCTACGACAACAACATTCTTGACGGAGTCCAGAACATAATCAACTATGCACAAAGCGTCGGGCAGCCGGCCGTGATCAACCTCAGCCTCGGCGTCAACGATGGCCCACACGACGGAACCGACCAGTTCACCGCCACCCTCAACGTGCTTGGCGAAGATGCCATAATATGCGTCTCGTCAGGCAACGAAGGCGAATTCAACATGTCTGTGACCTCCGATCTGACCGACTCGAAAAAAGAAATCAAAACTTTCCTTGTCCCTGCAACAGAATATAATCAGACAACTCTCAACGGAGCGATCGACATATGGGCCGACGACAACCGACCGTTTTCTGTGACCATGTCAACCTATCGGATCTCCGACGGGGCAGAGTCCACAATCGTAACCCGCTCGACAAGCGGAACAACTACATTCACAGCCAAAAGCGGACTGAAAACCGGCCGAGGAACACTCACAACCGGCGTCAACGCACGCAACAACCGCTACAACGGACGCATTGGCCTCTCCCAGGCAATAGAAATGGTGTCATCGTCCTATCTGCTCATGATCAAAGTGTCAGGCTATGCCGGACAGAAAATAAACATGTATTTTTCCGGCTACGGCCACTTCTCGTCAAACAACATCGAGGGATTCGAAAAAGGCACTCCCGACGAATCGATCAACTCCAACTCGATCGGAGACAATCTGATTTCTGTAGGATCCTACAACACCCGCAAATATTTCGGAGTGCTCGGCTCCAACAACGCATACTCTCTTGCCGGCGGAACTCCCGAAGCCGTATCGGAATTCTCAAGCTACGGAACATCTCCCGACGGCGAGATTCTCCCCCATATCCTTGCTCCGGGCTCAACCATCATCTCAAGCTTCAACCGCTATTACGTCACAGGTCTCTACGGAGCCATGTATCATGAAACTCCCGAATACATGACCGGCGAAGCCGCCAACGGATCAGAAACTGACTACTGGGGAGTCATGGACGGAACATCTATGGCGGCACCCTGTGTGAGCGGAATCGTAGCCCTATGGCTCGAGGCCGATCCGACACTTACGGTCAAGGACATCAAAAACATCATGGCAGAGACATCCAAAACCGACAGCTGGACTGCCGCACGTCCCAAAACATCACGCTACGGCAAAATAGACGCTGCCGCAGGACTGAAATACATCCTCCAGCAAAACGCATCGATCGGTTCGGTCAGCAACGATGCCGATCGGCTGATGCTTGTCGAAGCGGTTGCAGGCGGCTATGAAGTGACTTTCGGAAACGAAACCGGATTCAGCCTCAGCCTGGTGGATCTTCAGGGCCGCACGGTCGCATCGACTGTGGCCGACGGCGCCACTGCCCGCATCTCGACAGAAAACCTCCAGCCCGGCATCTACCTGATGAGTCTTCAGGGTTCAAAAGCTAAAGCCACCCGCAAAATAGCCATCCGCTGACGAAGACCCAACTTACAAAACAGACATTTCCAGCGCCGGTTTGTTGCATTTTATTGCACAAACCGGCGTTTTTATGTGTAAATGTTTGCAAAAACCGACTTTTTGTGATAATTTCGCAAAACGCCACTGACCCATCAGGCAGTGGCGCTGTTTTTCCTGTCAGTCCGACAGCCGACAGCGAACTTTCTTCCCGACACATAGGTTAATCATACTGTTGACTGCCGCCGAAACAGCTTTGTTCACCGGCAGACGCCCAGTGGAGACACTCACAACCGGCAGCATTCATCCGGAAACTTGAATTCATCACATCCTATTTCTTGAGAGAGCATCAATGAAAACAACTCCCTACAAAATAGAATTGCGCAGCGACCGTTCGCGTAAAGGACGCCGCATGGCAGGCGCGCGGGCGCTATGGAGAGCAAACGGAATGACATCGGAACAGATGGACAAACCCGTAATCGCCATTGTCAACTCATTCACCCAGTTTGTTCCCGGCCACACCCATCTCCACGAAATTGGCCAGACAGTCAAGGAAGAGATTGAACGGCTGGGATGCTTCGCCGCCGAATTCAACACCATTGCCATCGACGACGGAATCGCCATGGGACACGAAGGAATGCTCTACTCTCTTCCGTCGCGCGACCTGATCGCCGACTCAGTGGAATATATGGTCAACGCCCACTGCGCCGACGCAATGGTCTGCATAAGCAACTGCGACAAAGTCACCCCCGGAATGCTCATGGCCGCGATGCGTCTGAACATCCCTGCGGTTTTTGTCAGCGGCGGCCCGATGGAAGCGGGAATTGTCGGAGGCCGTGCCGTCGACCTGGTCGATGTGATGGTCCACGGTGCCGACGACAACGTTTCCGACCGCGAACTCGAAGAGATGGAAACCGGAGGATGCCCTACATGCGGCTCCTGCTCAGGAATGTTCACAGCCAACTCCATGAACTCTCTGACCGAAGCGCTCGGTCTTTCGCTGCCAGGCAACGGCACAATAGTGGCCACAAACATAAACCGGATGCAATTGTTCAGGGATGCAGCCCGGCAAATTGTCGAAAACACGATGGACTGGTATGCCGACGGAGATTCCAGAGTGCTTCCCCGCTCGATAGCCACCCGTGCGGCGATGGCCAACGCCATGACCCTCGACATCGCAATGGGAGGAAGCACCAACACCGTTCTCCATCTGCTTGCCGTTGCCGCGGAAGCTGGCGTCGATTTCACCCTTGACGACATCGACCGGCTATCGCGCACCACTCCGGTGCTGTGCAAAGTGGCGCCCAACTCATCGTTCCATATCGAAGATGTCAACCGTGCCGGAGGAATCCTGTCGATCATGAAAGAACTTGCCGACGGAGGCCTCCTCGACCTGTCGGCCGTCAGAGCCGACCGCCTGACTCTGGGCGAAGCCATTGACCGCTATGCAATCGGCGGAAAAAAATACTCAGACAAAGCCGATGAAATCTGGAAAAGCGCTCCCGGACGCAAACCGACACGCAACCTCGGCTCGCAGATGGCCTTCTACAGCGAGCTTGACACTGACAGGACCAACGGATGCATCCGCGACATAGCCCACGCATACTGTCCCGACGGCGGACTGGCTATTCTCAGAGGCAACATAGCCCCCGACGGATGCGTGGTGAAAACCGCCGGCGTCGATCCGGAAATATTGCGATTCACAGGAAAAGCACGTGTCTGCAATTCACAGGAAGACGCTGTCGACGCCATTCTACGCGACCGGATTAACCCCGGCGACATTGTCGTCATAACCTACGAGGGGCCGAAAGGCGGCCCCGGAATGCAGGAAATGCTCTATCCGACAAGCTATCTCAAAAGCAAACATCTCGGCAAAGAGTGCGCCCTGATCACCGACGGACGGTTTTCAGGCGGCACATCCGGCCTTTCGATCGGCCACATCTCGCCCGAAGCCGCGGCCGGAGGTCCGATTGCACTTTTACGCGACGGCGACACCATCGACATCGACATACCCTCGCGGACAATCAACGTGCGTCTTTCAGACAGCGAACTCGACGCCCGACGCCGGGAAGAACTCTCGCGAGGTCCGGAAGCCTTCACCCCCTCAGGCAGAAACCGCACCGTCAGCCGCGCGCTGCGGGCTTATGCGGCTACCGTCACATCCGCCGACAAAGGAGGCGTAAGAACGATTTAACCACAAAATTCCCCGCTGACAATGACTGAAAAAATAACCGGGGCTGAAGCCCTTATCAGAGGTCTTGCAGCCGAAAACACAGAACTTGTTTTCGGCTATCCCGGAGGCTATATAATCCCCGTTTTCGACAAACTTTATGACTTCACCGACAGGCTCAGACCAATTCTGACACGCCACGAACAAGGAGCCATGCACGCCGCACAGGGCTATGCGCGCGTCACCCACAGACCGGGGGTGGTCATAGTCACCTCAGGCCCTGCCGCCACAAACCTCATCACCGGTCTGAGCGACGCAATGATGGATTCAACCCCATTGGTTGTCATCACCGGACAGGCCCCGTCGTCGATGCTCGGCACCGATGCCTTTCAGGAGACCGACGTCATGGGAATAACTCAACCCGTGACCAAATGGAGTTTTCAGATACGCCACGCATCTCAGGTCAGCGAAGCGTTGGCCCGCGCCTTCCACATAGCTTCAACCGGGCGTCCGGGCCCTGTCGTGCTCGATTTCACGAAAGACGCCCAGACCGGACTGACCGAAGCCGGCTACGAACCGTGCAGGTTCATCCGGTCCTACATATCACACCCCGAAGTCAATCAGTTCGATGTCAAACGTCTGGCCGAAATGATCAATCACGCCGAACGTCCGATGATCCTCGCCGGACAAGGCGTGACCATCTCCGAAGCGGAAACCGAGCTGAAAACACTCGCTGAAAAAGCCGACATACCGGTTGCGTCGACACTGCTCGGGCTCTCCGCACTACCTTCCGGCCACCCTCTTTTCAAAGGCATGCTCGGGATGCACGGCAACTTCGGCCCGAACATAAACACCAACCGCGCCGATCTGATAATCGCCGTCGGAATGCGGTTCGACGACCGCGTGACCGGACCGACAGACAGTTACGCCACACAGGCAAAGATCGCCCATATAGACATTGACGAATCGGAATTCAACAAAAACATCCGGGTTGACCTGAAAATCCATGGAGATGCCCGCGAAACACTCGCGGCATTGATCCCGCTGGTCAACAAGGCATGCCACAAAGAGTGGAACGAATCATTCGACATCCATAACGCCAGAGAGCACGACCTGATCGCCAGAGAAGCCGCCTACGGCACAGATCCGGACAAAGCGCCGACAATGGGTGAGACAGCGCGGCTCGTCAGCGAAGCGGCAGGCGAAGGTGCGATACTCGTAACCGATGTCGGACAAAACCAGATGCTTTCATCGCGTTATTTCCGTTTCACCGCGCCACGCAGCATCATAACATCCGGCGGCCTCGGAACAATGGGATTCGGACTGCCCGCCGCAATCGGAGCCAAGATGGGCGCTCCGCACAGAGGCGTCTATCTGTTCACCGGCGATGGCGGCCTGCAGATGACAATCCAGGAACTCGGAACAATAATGCAATACGGAACACCCGTAAAGATCATCCTTCTCAACAACAATTTCCTCGGCAACGTACGCCAATGGCAGTCGCTGTTCTTCAACAACAGGTTTTCACTTACCGAAATGGTCAATCCGGACTTCGGGAAACTATGCGACGCCTACGGAATCGAATCGGTCAGCGTGGCCACCCGGGCCGAACTCCCCGACGCCATCCGGCGCTTGGTCGATTCGCCACGGCCAATGCTGCTGAACGTGAACATCGATGAAACCGACATGGTCTTCCCAATGACCCCGCCGGGGGCGGCAGTCGACTTCATCATGATAAATCAAGCCGAAACATACAGACCGGAATCATGAACAACGCCCTGACCCTCTACACGATCTCCGTGTTTTCAGAAAACCACGTCGGACTTCTGACCCAGCTTTCAAACATATTCACACGCCGGTGCATCAATATCGAAAGCGTGACAGCGAGCGCCTGCTCCGTCCCGAACATCCACAAAATAACTCTGACCTGCCGCTCGACGGCCGAGATGATGGACAAAGTGATCAAACAGATCGAAAAACGCATTGACGTGATACGCGCATTCTGCTATGTCGACTCCGAACTCGTCTACCAGGAAGTTGCCTTATATAAAATTTCAACTGCCAAAATGCTTGCGGAAAACCATGTCGAACGTATAATCCGCCACTACGGCGCGCGCATCCTCGACATAACTCCGGAATATACCGTAATCGAAAAAACCGGCCATAATGACGAGACCGAAGCGCTATTTGCCGAACTTAAACGTTATGACATTAAACAATTCGTCAGAAGCGGGCGGGTAGCCATCACACGGTCGCCGATCGAACACGTCGATGAGTATCTTGCACGCCGACAAATAATGAACCCTGAAAAATGATGACCGCAACTACACAGAAAATCCACACCCACCGCTACCTCCTGACAGCGGCGCAATGCAACGCTCAGAGCGAACTGTCACCCGCAATGCTCGTGCAACACGTCATCGAAGTCGCGACTGAACACGCCGACGCACTCGGAGTAGGCTTCAAACAACTCGAAGCCGATGGCAACCTGTGGGTTCTATCCCGTATCGCATTTGAAGTAAAACGCTATCCACGCCTTCTCGAAGAATACTCCCTGTCGACATGGGTCGAGAGCTATAACCGCCACTTCTCCCAGCGAAACTTCGAGATCCGCGGCGCCGGCGATGAGGTGATCGGCTATGCCCGGACCATATGGGTAGCCATAAACATGAATACACGCAGGCCGGCAAGTCTCGACCATTTCGATTTTCTCGCCGAACTGGTAAGCGACAAGGAGTGTCCTATAGCCCCTCCGGGAAAAATCCGCGCCATCGATCCGCCGCAGATGTGTCACCCATACAGTTTTCAAGTCAGCGACATTGACGTGAACCGGCACGTCAACTCCTCGCGCTACGTAGAGCTCATAATCAACCAGATGGATCTCGACACCTACGACAACTTCTATGTATCGCGCTTCGAGATCGAGTTTCGCCACGAAGCCCACTACGCCGACGACGTTGAAGTTTGTTCGGCGTTCGCACCCGACGGGAAATCGCTCGTCAGCATCATAAATCTGGCCGAAAAACCGATCTGTCTTGCCCGGACAATAACACTGCCTCGACTAATCTCCAACTGATCCGATAATTCTAAACAAAACTAATTTACTACTAACAACATGGCAAAACTTAATTTTGGTGGTGTGGAGGAAACGGTTGTCACCCGCACCGAATTTCCTCTTGAAAAAGCCCGTGAAATCCTCAAGAACGAAACAATAGCGGTACTCGGCTATGGAGTCCAGGGACCGGGACAGAGCCTCAACCTGCGCGACAACGGCTTCAACGTCATAGTGGGCCAGCGTCCGGGCAAAACCTACGAAAAAGCGGTTGCCGACGGATGGATTCCGGGAGAAACACTCTTTTCAATCGAAGAGGCCGCACGACAGGCCACGATTGTCATGTGCCTGCTCTCTGACGCGGCCGTTCTCGAAGTATGGCCTTCGATAAAGCCTTCGCTCACCAAAGGCAAAGCCCTTTATTTCAGCCACGGATTTGCAATTGCATGGGCCGACCGCACAGGCGTTGTCCCTCCCTCCGACATTGACGTCATAATGGTTGCGCCGAAAGGATCCGGAGCCTCGCTGCGCTCAATGTTCCTCGAAAACCGCGGCGTGAACTCAAGTTTTGCCATTGAGCAGGATTTCACCGGCCACGCCTATGAACGCACAATTGCCCTTGGCATCGGAATCGGGTCCGGCTATCTGTTTGAAACAACATTCCGCCGCGAGGCCATCAGTGATCTCACCGGCGAACGAGGCTCACTGATGGGAGCGATCCAGGGGCTTTTCCAGGCTCAGTATGAAGTGCTTCGTGAACATGGCCACACCCCCTCCGAAGCATTTAATGAAACCGTCGAAGAACTGACCCAGTCGCTCATGCCCCTCTTCGCCGCAAAAGGAATGGACTGGATGTATGCCAACTGCTCGACTACAGCCCAGCGGGGAGCCCTCGACTGGAAAGACCCGTTCCACGACGCGGTCAAACCGGTTCTTGAGCGCCTTTACAAAAGCGTCGAAGACGGAACCGAAGCCCAGATCTCGATTGACTCCAACTCACGCCCCGACTACCGCGAAAAGCTCAACGAAGAACTGCGCCAGATGCGCGAAAGCGAAATGTGGCAGACAGGAATGACTGTTCGCCGTCTGCGACCTGAAAACGATTGAGACCTATTGATATTTTGACATGCGCCGGCCACAAAGTATGGGCTTTTTTGCTTAACTTTGTGGCCTGAGTATTCATTATGAGTTTTTTGAATCAGCATCAAACAGTTTCTTAACCCACAAAATATCTGCCCATGTTCTCAGGAATAGTTGAAGAAGCAGCCACTGTTGTCGGCGTGACTGACGAAGGCGGCAACCGCCACATCCGCGTAAAATGCACGTTTGCCGACGAATTGAAAATAGATCAGTCTGTAGCCCACAACGGCGTGTGCCTGACCGTTGTCGCCCTGCATGATGACTCCACATACACAGTCACTGCAATCACCGAGACACTCGACCGGTCCAACCTCGGCGACCTCAAGCCCGGCTCGAAAGTCAACCTCGAGCGCAGCATGATGCTTAACGGACGCCTCGACGGCCATATCGTGCAGGGCCATGTCGACTGCACGGCCGTCTGCGAATCGATCGAGGAAGTCGATGGAAGCCGCTACTACAAATTCCGCTACGATGTGCCGCGCGAAATGGCAGCAAAAGGCTATATGACCGTTGAAAAAGGATCGGTCACTGTCAATGGCGTCAGCCTGACAGTCTGCGATTCAGAACGCGACTCATTCCGCGTGGCAATCATCCCCTACACCTATGACCACACCAACTTCCACACATTTGAAGTCGGATGCCGCGTCAATCTCGAATTTGACATTATCGGCAAATACCTTGCCCGTCTGCACGACTTCACCTTCTGAGCCCGAGTCTGCCCCGGCCATGACCCCTGCGGCTCACCGACCGTAAAACGAGGGCGCTGTCACATACGGCAGCGCCCTCGTTTTGCAAACAGTTTCTTAAACGCAACGATCAGAATGCCACTTTATAATGGTGGCCGTCTGATCCCACAAAAACATACACCCCCTTAGGCAGACGCTCGCGGGCTTCCGAATAAGTCAGACGCCCCCCTGCAAAACGGCCGCTGACATCATAGACATCAAATAGACCGTCCGATTTCTTGTCGGCTGCAATACTTCCGACCGCAGCCAGCGGATTGCTGCACACCGGACGGATAGGCACGAGCCAGTAGCAGTAACGAGCCATATCCCTCACAGCAGGGAATACGACATATTTCGTGTCATATATCAGATCGTTCGGCGCATCTGAGGTCTGACGGATAACACTGGTGCTCATCTGCGGCTGCTCGCTTGTTTCCCTGATGTATCCGAAACCGCCCATAAAGACTGCGTTCCCATTGATTTTAGAGGTAAAGCATGCGCTCGTCACTCCATCCACGGTCTCTCTGGTAACAGTAGTGTTGTCGACCAACTCCTGCCACTCGGCCTTCGTGGGTGTCCGCCAGTCGCCTCCAAGCAGCTCGGTCGCAACATCATAGGGCTTCGTAGGATCGTCGGGATCACGCAGCACCCCCGTACACGGACCATCCGGACGCATATTATACGCTTCTGCAGTCGCGCCAAGATAGTTGTCGGCATTATCGAGCGTTCCCCATGCATAATAAACGCCTTTTTCTGAGACTGAGCTCGCGCCGAGATCATATTTGCCCCACAGTACACTGAGACCAAGATCGACAAATTCCATATCCGGCGTAGAAGCCACTACAGAAATGGCACATGTCGCCCTGATGCCCGAACCGTCAGCAGCTGTCGCGACGATCTCGCAGCTACCCTGACCGACAGCCTCAACCAATCCGTCAGCATCGACAGTTGCCACAGACTCATCCGACGTTGTCCATTCGACCTTCTTGTTTGTTGCGTTCTCCGGCTCGACGGTTGCCCCGAGCTGCGACTCTTCGCCGATGCCGAGCGTCATCGTGACCGCACTAAGTTTTATCTTTTCAATTTTGACATCCCGGTTTGGATCATACACCGGCAGAATCTGATAGGCATTGCTCGCAGCATAGCTCTGCAGCAGCATAGCATTCTCTATGCCCTGCAGCACGGCCTTCTGAGGCGAAAAACAATAACCCTGGACATTGTAGTCATCCACACCCTTTATCGTTGATGAGTAAAAATACAATTCGCCTGAAGAGCCGTGGTCGTTTCCGAATGTTATATATCCGGCACCGGTGGCCTGAAGCACGTTTCCAGTCTCCTTGGATGTGATAGTCACAACATAACGCATCTTGCTGTAGTCATATTTGTACTCGACCGTACAGACCTTCATAAGCTCCTCGAATTCAGCCTTTGAAGGAGTATGCACATTATGACCGCATGCCACGGTCGATGCGTCATATTTCGGGTCTCCTCCCCATTCCGTCAGCTCTGCGCCGCTCGACGGCAGACCCGACGGAGTGCTGTAGGCCTCAGGAGCGCCGCACAGATAAAGACTGCCGTAAGGACTGCTCTCCGTGATGCCGAGAGGCTTCGTCGCCCACATCACCGATGTACCCATGTCGATAAACTCCAACCCCCCGGCCACTACCGGAGCGGATGCCTCGTCAGCCATCCCTTGACTCATGCATCCGAACGATAAAACGGACGCGATTAAAAATTTTTTCATAAAAAAAATGATTGATTTGTGTGTAACGATATCTATTGCATTAACCCTGAAGTCCCAAATAATGAATTCGCAAATTTAAACACAATTTTATTTTTACCCCCCCCATTCGTTAATATTAGTTAACGCAACTCATTTTATATAAATCACTCCCAATTAGCGTCGGAATTTAAGAGAGCGTTTGGATTTAAGAGCCGGTTCGACAATAAATCAAATTAAGGCAGAGAGGATTATTTTGAAGGTTCGATCCATCATTCCATTTTTATTGTCAATGCCGTTTAGCCCCAATTTAAGAGTATGTTTACTTTTAACTCAGGTTAGCATAAAGATGGATTTCTGAGGGATTTCAGCGAGTTGAGAAAGGAGCAA
>JAIDXA010000283.1 GCA_029058705.1 Paramuribaculum sp.
ATAGAGATGAGCACGATCAAAGACACCAGAATCCCGGAACATGCCCGGGTGGAGATCAGCGGACTTGCAGCCTCCATAAACGCCAGGACGCCAATATAGAGCGGCGATGACGTCCTCAGCAGATTAAATGAGTTATTGATGACGACCATTGCCCCCATTGTCGCACCGATGGCGAGAAGGGCTATTCCGAAAGAGGCTGTCGCGGATAGAAAATCGGCAGAAGCCGCACCGGTCACGAGTCCGCGACCGGTAGCAATGGCCGGCAGACTGGCAACCGACGACGCTATCAAAACAGCGATTGTCGCCACTGCCACAAGCGAATATGCACCCAGCCGGCTTCTGAGCAACAGCGTTATCGATCGTTCGGTCGGTTTCAATTCAGCGTCGTTTATTTCATTACATCGCGCCCGATGTCGCGGCGGAAATATGATCCATCGAATCTGATCTGTCCGATTGAACGGAAACTTTTTTCGAGAGCGTCGGCAAGAGTGTCGCCCAACGAGCTGACAGCAATCACGCGTCCGCCAGAAGTCAGAAGATCACCGTTTTCACCGCGGGTTGTTCCGGCGTGGAACACAATGCTTTCGGTCACATCACCCACACCGGTTATTTTCTTTCCTTTGGGATAGGATCCAGGATAGCCTCCGCTGACCATCATGACTGTTGCAGAAGCCTGAGGGCTGTGTCGCAACTCAAGGTCGCCGAGGTTTCCGGCAGCGGCGGCCGCCATCAGCCCGACCAGGTCGGAGTCGACTCTCAACATGACGGCTTCGGTTTCAGGATCGCCCATCCGGACATTATATTCAATCACCATCGGTTCGCCGCCGACGTTTATAAGTCCGAGGAAAATAAATCCACGATAGGTTATTTTTCTGTCTGAAAGCCCTTTTATGGTCGGTTCGATTATCCGTGTCCGCACTTTTTCCATAAACTCTCCGTCGGCAAACGGAACGGGGCTGACAGCTCCCATTCCACCTGTGTTCAGACCGGTGTCGCCTTCGCCGATGCGTTTATAGTCTTTTGCCACGGGAAGCACGCGGTAGCCACCGTTACCGTCGGTCAGGACAAAGACCGAACATTCGATTCCGGAGAGGAATTCCTCGACAACCACTGTTGAGCTTGCACCACCGAACATTCCGGAAAGCATTTCCCGCAAGCTTTTGCAGGCTTCTTCAAGGCTGTCGATTATCAGCACTCCCTTTCCTGCGGCAAGACCGTCGGCCTTAAGGACATATGGAGGAGTGAGGGTTGAGAGGAACTCACAACCTTCATCGGCGGTTTCGGCTGTAAATGAACGGTAACGGGCTGTGGGAATGTTATTTTCAGCCATGAACTGTTTTGCGAAGTCCTTGCTTCCCTCGAGACGCGCACCTTCTTCCGACGGTCCGACAACCAGCACGCCGGGAAGTTCGGCAGCCATAAAATCATAGATTCCGGCAACGAGAGGATCCTCATTGCCCACAACAATCATGTCGATTCCTTCGGCCACAACGAAGTTTTCAACGGCCTGGAAATCCAACGGAGAGAGAGACACGTTTGTTCCATAGGCATCCGTGCCTCCATTGCCGGGGGCAATGAACAGTTTTTCTGTCAGAGGACTTTGACTAATTTTCCACGCGAGGGCCGATTCGCGGCCACCTGATCCGAGCAATAGAATTTTCATTTGTTGGATGGTTCGGTTAAGTTATTTATGATTGTTGGGATCTGATTAATCGTTTGTTTCATTTTTGCCGGCGTCGTCCTGACCGGGGCGCTTCCATCCGCGACGCGGGCGGAATGTCACTCCGCTTTTCTCTTTCGAGATCGATGGCTCACGCCCTATTATGCTTTTCAGCGCATGTTCATTGCGGCGTGCGGCCAGGGGGTTTTCGGATTTCGGGGTCTCTACGCGCGGAGCGAAGCGGCCTTTCTGCGGGCGGTATTTCTCTTCTCCTTTCGAGAAGCCGGAACGCTCGCGTTCAAAAGGCTTGCGTTCAGAAATGCGTTTGCCTCCGAAACCGGCCTTGCGGGCCTCCGAGCGCCATTCACGGTCGGACGAACGCGGACGCGAAGTCTTGGCCGGACGCTCTTCGCTTTCGGTTTTCAAACGGCCACCATCACGTCGGAAACTGCGGTAGTCGCCCTGGAATATGACGTATTCCCTCAATTCACACTCAAGGGCGCCGTTGTAGAGGGGTTCTTTAAGCGATGGCGCGAGCCCGATTTTCTGGAAGTATTCCTCGCGATAACCTATGATCCACGCATGATAGCCGACAAAGACCTGTTTTAGTTTTGTTCCGATCAGCGAGTAGAGGCCCTCCATGTCGGGCGAACTGATTCTCTCGCCATAAGGAGGGTTTGTCACGAGTATGCCATCAGCCGGAGCTTCTGTCCACTGCGAGAGAGGTTTTACCTCAAGTGACACATAGCGTCCGACGCCTGCGCTCTTTACATTTTCAGAAGCAATGGCAATCGCTTTCGGGGACATGTCGCATCCTATTATCGGCGACGTTACAGTCCGTTCATTACTGTCGTCGTTGTAAATCGCATCAAAGAGTTCGGCGTCGAAGTCAGGCCAAGCTTCGAATGCGAAACGACGCCGGTAGATTCCCGGATTGATTCCAGCTGCGATCATGGCTGCTTCAATAACGAATGTTCCTGATCCACACATGGGGTCGATGAATGGAGTTTCGCCATGCCATCCGCTTTTCAGGATGATGCCGGCGGCAAGAACTTCGTTGATGGGCGCTTCGGTCTGCGCAACCCGGTAGCCACGCTTATGGAGCGATTCGCCGGAAGAGTCGAGCGAAACGGTTACGCGCTCGCCCTGAATATGGACATTTATACGGACATCGGCGTCCTGCAGCCTCACCCGCGGACGCGAATCTGGTCCGAGTTTATCACGGAAATAATCGACGATTCCATCTTTCACACGATATGTTACATAACGCGAATGATTGAATTCGTCGGAATTAGCGACAGTGTCGATCGAAAATGTCTTGTCGAGACTCAACACACTGCTCCAGTCGAAAGCCTTGATAAGCTCATACAGCTCATCTGGGTCGCGTGCAATGAATTTGTAGATGGGTTTAAGGATGCGCAATGCTGTGCGGCAGCACATATTCGCCTTGTAGAGCATCGTTTTATCACCTTCGAACGAGACCATTCTGCGGCCAGGTTCGACATTGACGGCGCCTAACGCGCGAAGTTCCCCGGCAAGGACATCTTCCAGTCCCTGGAAGGTCTTGGCCACCATCTCAAATTGTTGAGTCTGCATCATAATCAAAAATGTCAATTTTCGGCAAAGTTACCCATTTTTTCGGATCATAGCAATAAAACGGAACCGAAAAATCAGCGCCCGACAATCGCCGCCACGTCGGCTCATCGCAGGCATGCCTCAGAAACTGTTTAAATTTACTACGAAAAAAATGTTATAAATCATTCTTGTGGGTTTATTGAGGTCTTTTATGGTTGTT
>JAIDXA010000284.1 GCA_029058705.1 Paramuribaculum sp.
CTCCCTCTTCAACTCGTAAAAACACCTCATAAAATCCTCTCAATTAATCCCACAACTAAATTTAAACAGTTTCTAAGTCTCCTATAGAACAACTGCCGTATCCACTTCCCTACCTCAATTAGGCAGGGAAGTGGATACGGCAGTTGTTACAGCTATATCAGCCTTAGCAGAATCACATATACCTCCGTCCGCCATATTAACCTTTATAAACACCAAGAAGCAACAACATACATAACATTTGTTTTGAAAATACAAATATTATATTTACATTTGCAACATAATAGACCATTTCATTACATATTATTTACTAATAAGTACAAAATTCAAACATAACGACAGAAGACACCCTCAGTGGACAATTTACAAATATTAGTTATTAAAAAATATTCTTTATGAAAACAATCAGAATCCTTACCGGCATGGCGGTCGGATGGTTAGGTCTTCTGTCCGCATACGCGGAAACACAGACCCAACTGATCGGCTTCATGACCACGAATCAGGAATGGCTGAATTCCGCTGATCCGACGGCCGCCTACGGTTTCTATGGCCTAAGCTCTACCGAAAACACAGGTTTCACCCCATTGTCGCCGACCGGCCCCGACAACACATGGGCCAACTGCGGATGCACGTACAGAGACCACAAATATCATTGCTATGACGTCCAGGGTTCATGGACCAGATACACACTCACGTATAGGGTTTTCGACGCATCGACCTGGGGACTTGTCAAATCCAAATCATTTTCCTACCAATATTCCCAATCGACAAGCGAAGAATCATTAAAAGCAAAAAACATTCCGTGCGGACTGGCCTATGATCCTAATGACGACACTATCTGGGCGGTCACCCACGCATTTTCCAATACGGAATCTGTCAAATTATGCAGGGTCGACATCGAAAGCGGCGAACTGATTCCGGTGGCATCGCTGCCGGCAATACGCACAGCAGCCTGCGACAATAAAGGATGCCTTTACGGCATCGGACTTGACAGCAAGCTATATGCAATTGCCAAAGACGGCCAGTGTACAGAAATAGGAGAGACCGGCTATTGGCCCACACGCGACTCGGAAATTAAAACCGGAACCACTATAAACTTCCGCGACGGAATGCTCTACTGGTCCTTCTTCGGCTTCATGTCGGAAGAGGACAGGAACTATAACCGCAACGGGGTTTCGGGACTCGTCAAAATCAATCCAGCAACGGCCGAAGCCGAGATGGTCTACGGATATCCATCCAACCAGCGTTTCAGCACTCTGTCCATAGCCAACGCTCATCCGTTGGCTCCGGATATCGTTTCGGATCTGGCATACACCTCCGACGATCCGGATTACACGAACGGAACGCTGACGTTCACGATCCCGACCGTCACTTACAGCCAGACACCGCTGAACGGGAATATCGGAATGAAGGTAATTATGGATGGGACGACCGCTGTTGAAAAGACGGTCAGCCCCGGCGACAAGATTTCAGAGAGATTCGAAAACCTTGCCGTGGGAGCCCACAATGCATCAGTCACTCTTGTTTCAGGAGACTATGAGAGCACTCCATCATCGCTCAACTTCTTCGTCGGCCCCTATGTGCCAAGCGAGGTGACGGATCTGACACTTGCCTTCGACCGCAACACCAATTGCGCGGTGTTGGAATGGTCGACACCTCCCGATGCCCACGGCAATTCCGCGCCCACGACAAATCTCCGTTACAAGATCGTGCGCCAGCCCGGAAATGTAATCGTTGCGAGATCAGCCAAAGGAAACTCATTTACAGAAAAGGCCGAATATCCCTGGGATCTCCATTACTACACCATCACTCCGTATGCCGGCAATGAAACTGCGCCCACAACCCGCTCCAACTCCATGAAACTGGGTGCTCCCAGAGAACTTCCGTTCGATGAATCATTCAACTCCGCCTCGTCGCTTGATCCGTTCACGCTCATCGACGCCAACGGAGACGGCAATGGAAGCGGCTGGGATACGCCTGAATGGCTTTATGACGACGAATATTACTGCGCCTTCTACTACGGCAAACGCGGCATCACCGCCGACGACTGGCTTATCACTCCAGCGATGAAACTCGAAGAAGGCACGGTCTACAAACTTACGTTCCGGTATTATGCCTATTATGGCTACGGAAGTAAATTCAGAGTAGCCGTAGGGGCGGAGCCGACCGTCGAAGGCATGGACTTCGAAGTGCTGAACAAAGAGACTGTTTCATATTTTTCCGACCGTCCCGGAATTCTCCAGACTGTCCTTTTTGCCCCTCGCGAGGGAGACCGCTTCATAGGCTTCCACCACATCTCCGAAACGATGGAACACCTTTCGATCGACGACATCCATGTAGAAGCCTATTGTTCAGCAGAAATCCCGGCGGCGGTAGAGAACTTGACCGTATCGAAAAAATCCGACACTGAAGTCGAACTCAGATTCACCCTTCCGACAAAATCGGCAGGCCGCACGCCGGTGCAGGGTCCGTTGTCAGTCAGCATATACAAGAACGGTTCAATGGAGCCATGCGCCACACTGACCGACAGAAGCCCGGGCGAAAACATTGTCTGGACAGACAACCAGGCCGCACCGGCAATCAACACCTACCGTGTTGTAACCGCAAACACCATCGGCGACGGCTACGAAGCCGAGTCATCGATTGACATGCGTAAAGGAACGCCTGCCGCTGTCCGAAATCTGAGTGCTACATTCATAAATCCCGGACAGGTCTATCTTGAATGGCCGGCCACTACGGCGACAGTCGATGAAGAAGGGCGTCCGATTGATTTGCAAAATGTCCGTTATCTGGTCTACAAGCCTGTTCCCGACGAAGAAGGCAATGTCGACTACCGCATCATCGGACGAGATCTCAAAGAGTGTAATTTCATTGACAACAACCCGAAATCAGGACTCGGCGAGGATCTGCAGACTCTGATGTATTACGTAGCTCCGGTCAATGCCGATGCCGAAGGTATTGCGACAGCATCCAACATCCTGACCATAGGCGACAGCCGTCCGCTCCCCTACGAAGAAACATGGCCGCAGCAGACAATGAACAACGGACCGTGGTTCCGGACCGCCTCCTACGGCGCCACATGGTATATCCGTCATAAAGGCTACGAACCTTCGGCCGACGGATATGACGGATTCGGCATCGCAACATGCGAGACTGATCTTGACATGACGTTCGGCTCGGGCGGATTTCTCTCGCCACGTCTCGACCTGACACTTGCCGCCTCGCCTGAATTGACATTCTATATGTATCAGAGCCCCGAATACAGCGAAAGCGTGCAGCTCGCTGTCGGGATGGACTGGGGCGACGGACGCCAGCATCTGATTTCCGGAGCGGTCTACAGCGCTCACGCCGAAGAAGCCGGCTGGAAGGAAATCAAGATTCCGTTGTCGGAATTCACTTCGCTGAGTTCTGTTTCGATCGCATTCTACGGCTATGTAATACCGGACAATTCAATCCATATTGACAAAGTTTCAGTCAGCGGTGTGGCCAACGCCAAAGAACTTACCCTCTCCGGGATCAACGGCCCGGCCGAAGCCCGCACCGGAATTCCGGCAGCCTTCGATCTCGAAATCGCCAACAAGGGCTCGTTAGAGTCCGGCACCTTCACTGTCGAGATGCTTGCCGACGGCCACAGTGTCGACTCCCGCAACGTATCGGCAATGACAGCCGGCGAATCCCGTAAAGTCGAGTTTACCTATACTCCCGACGAAGACTCGGCCGACAAGATCGTTGATCTGACATTCAACCTCAAAAACTGCAGCGCTCACGACTCCAACAGCGCAAACAATTCGATGTCCCACAAAATCGCGATAAAAACCGCCAACAGCTATCGAATCAGCAAAATACGCGGGACTGCCGGGGACGACAACATTTCACTTCACTGGGACATTCCCGATGAAACGGCATTCCCGGAACATTTCATTGACGATGTCGAAAGCTACCGCAGCTACTCAATCAGCGGTGCCGGCGGATGGAGTGTCTATGACGGGGATATGGCCTACAATTATATTCTGACAGACGGTTCCGGAAACAGATTCGAATGGGAAAACTGCTATGAAAAGCAGGCATTCATAGTTTTCGATGCTGCTCCTTTTGAAAACGTTGCCCGATTCAAGGCAATGTCAGGCAACAAATATTTCGCAGCATGGCCTGCGTCTGCATCGTCCAATGATGACTGGCTCATCTCTCCGGAACTCCCCAGAAACCCACAGCTCATCTCCTTCTTCGCACGCTCGTTCAATGACGGCACCGACTCATTCGAGGTTCTCGTTTCCGATTCCGGCAATACGCCTGATTCGTTCACAAGCATAACCGGAGCCAAGCCTGTCAATATATCTTCCGAATGGACACTCTACCATTTCGCGCTGCCGGAAGGAACGCGTCATTTTGCAATCCGCTATATAGGAAGCGAAGGACAAGGAATGATGATCGACGACATAATGTACTACGGTAATCCAGTCAGCATTCCAGACGGCTATAACATCTACCGCAACGGCCTGAAAATAAACCGGACGCCCGTCGATGCCCTGTCGTATAAAGATTACGATATAGAAGCCCACCGGTCATATGTCTATGCAGTCGCTCCTGTCTACAACGGCATTGAAATGGAATTGTCCGACGAGTTCTCGATCGAGACCAGCGCCATAGGCTCAATTTCATCTGACAGCCGGATACAGATCCTGACCGTAAGCGGAGGCGTCGATATAATCGGAGCCGCCGGTAAAAACGTCACTGTCCATTCGATCGACGGGCGAACCATCACATCGCTGACGGCCTCTGAACATCAGCATATCGACATCGAGCCTGGACTGTACATCGTTTCCACCGCAGGGCAAAAAGTCAAGATTGCCGTTCGCTGACAAAACATATCACATTCAAAACATCCAACCAAACACAAACAAACTTATGAAACATAATATTCCGTCAATTCAATTTGCCGCAAGCGCACTCCTTTTCTGTTCCGCCGCAATGCCGGCGACCGCAACTGCCGATGTCCCTGCCGACCCTCAGGCCATTATGAGCGGAGTCCCCTCCACCAACGCCGTCATCTCTGACTTCATCATCGAAAACAATGGAGGCAACGAAGAGTGGACTCTCAAAAACATGCCGGCATGGAGCGTTGGCAACGCCGAAGAATTCAAATACTTCCACCTCGAGTCGGCATATATCGAAGACTGGAGCTCGAGCCACGACGACTGGCTGTTCATCCCTGTTGCCATTCCTGCCGGCAATCAGCGCCTCGATCTTGATTTCGAGATACTGACATCAGCCGACAGCGGTAACGGATTCGATATAACCGTGTCATTCGGCGATTCAGCAAATCCGGAAAGCATGTCGCAGAATTTTCTCGAAGAAAAAGACTGCAAGTCACCGGGCTATCTGTGGTTCAACAAAAGGATTCTCACAGGAAGCGTAACCGTCGGCGGAGGCCATGACGGCTACATCGGATTTCACGTGAAAGGACAGCTCAGACGCGATGACTGGATAAACATATTAAGCATCAACCTTAACGCGACAAATGCCGGAGGAGAAGCGTCTGCCGGAGATTTAACCGACAACTCCGGCATCACCGTAACATCGGCCAGCGGCACACTAATCATCTCCGGCCATTCAGGGGAAACTGTCTCTGTTTTCACCACCGACGGGCAACTCGTTGACAGATTCACCGCCTCGTCAACCCATGAGATCCAGCTTCCCAAAGGCATTTACATTGTCAAGACACCACGACAGAGCATAAAGGCTGTCATTTGAGATGTAGAAACCATCAACCCTGTAGAAACATAAATTGCATGAACAGTAAATATCTGACAATATTATTGATCGCTGCAGCAGCATCCTCTTCGGCAACCGAAAGGATCTGCCCCGACACTGAATTCACACGGTCGTCGACTGCCGCAAGAATCCTGCAGCCTGGCCTTACGGAGACTCTCCGACCCCACTCATATTCGCTGACAGGCTTAAAATGCAATGACGGACAACCGGAAAATGTCGAAAGACGCTTGCAAAACGAAAATCGGCTGACGAAAATCGCCGCAAAAACGGCTGAGCCTATTTTCCAGATGCATCCGACTGAAGAGGAATTCGCCGGATGCACCGTTATTGACGGCAACAACGACGGATTTAAAATCGAGTATTATGTCCGCAACGGACTTGACGGGACCCTGTATGACTGGCCGATATACTACAATAACAGATCCGCCATACCAGTGGCGGTATCTGACGCTGACGAATGGATCGTGACCCCGGAAGTCTATCTGGACGATACAGAAAACCTCTATGAAATCTCTATCGAAGCCCTGACCACGTCATCATCCATGAAGGAATCATTCCAGATCGTTCTTGCTGAATCTGACGATATAGAAAGCCTTCGCAAGGGAACAGTCGTAATGGACGAACCGGCAATCTACAACGCTTCTTATGAATCGTTCACTTCGACTTTCGGAATCAAATCGCCGGGAAGCTATCGTTTTGCCATCCATATAAACTCGTCGGTCGACAGAGGATGGCGCATAGGCCTGCGTGATTTCAAAGTAACCGCAACCACCATCTCTTCCAGCGTCCCGGCCAGTTGTAGTGATCTGGAAATCATACCTGATGAAAACGGGGAACTGAGCGCGACGGCAGTCTTCACCATGCCCTCGATTTACATCAACAACTCCCCGATTCCATCCGATGAACTGATCACTGCCAAAATCACGACACGGGCGGAAACAATCGAAGTGACAGGCAAGCCGGGAGAGAAAATCAGCAAAAAAGTAGCAACGGCCGACGGCGCGAACGTAATCACAGTTTCGTTCAGCAACTCCAACGGCACAGGCGACTCGGCAAAAGGGACGGTCTACTGCGGCATAGATATCCCGACGAACCCTGTCGCAACTTCCGTTATCAGCGACGATAATATGGAACTAATTCTCCGCTGGCAACCGGTAACCGACGGTGCGAACGGAGGCATAGTTCCACAGTCCGGTCTCACTTACAATATCTACCGCTATTTCGCCACCTCCGAATATGGTCAATGGGTTCTTTTTGAAGAAGGACTGACGGAATGTGAATATCATCTTAAAGCAGACTCCGCAACCCAGGACCTCTACCAGATCATGGTTTCCGCCAAAAACAAAAAAGGCGAGAGCATGGGCAACATCAGGTCGTATGCTTCGGCAATGCTCGGCACACCACACAAGCTGCCGATGAACGAGACATTTCCAGACAAGACCCAGAAATACGCCGGACTTTTCATTGATTACCCCGACGAAACCTACACAGCCCAATGGGCTCTTGACTCACCTTCCGCACTCGGCATTACATCTGGCCCGCCATATGCGCTGATGTGTCTGGTCATGGAAGTTGGAAATGAAGGGAAAGGATATGCCGAATTGCCTAAATTCTCAACTGAAGGATGCAAAAACGCGAGGCTGCGGCTGAATGCCTACATCTGCAACGCAACCCCTGTCACAACAATCAGAATCCATAGCACCGAAGGGCGTGGCAACGGAGAGGTTCTCGGCGTGATCGACAACACCTCCGGCTCCGGATGGTGTGACCTGACATTCGAGCTGCCGGAGAAATACCTCGATAAAAGCTGGAATGTCATAAGCATTGATGCAGATTGTCAGATTGCAGGACAGATCATAGCGATAGGCGAATACAGCATCTATGAAAATCTTGCCAACGATCTTGCCATCAGCAGTGCGCTGCTTCCATCATACATCTGTCTCGGCGATGAAACAGAAATTTCCGTAAATGTCGAGAACCGCGGAAGCGAACCGATGAAGACACCCGCACTCAAAGGCGAACTACGCGACGGCAGCCAGCTCCTGCAAAAAATAGATTTCCGGAATGAGTCTGCCATACTTGCCGAAAATGAAAGCGCATGCTATACGGCCAGTCTGCTTTTTGAAAAAGCTGATCTCGCCGGAAAAAATCTCACACTCGCAGTTTCAATCACCGATAGCGATGACGATGACAGCAACAACAGTCTGTCGAGAAACTTCAGAATCGGAGTCGGACCGCTTCCTGTCGTGTCTGACCTGAAAGCCGTCGGCACAGCCGACAGCGAAGATGTTACAATCAGTTGGAGCCATCCTTTCGAAAAGGGATATCTTGACAATATTGAAGGTTACACCCACGGTTGTCATGATTATAACCTCGGCGTCTGGAAAAACATAGATTTCGACGGCGCCAACACTTATTACTCGGAAGGATTCGATCTTCCTGACTCAGGCCGGCCTAAGGCTTTCCAAGCAATCAACACCCAGATGTGCAACATGGAAGGTATGTATCAGCCGTCAGGCGACTCTTTTCTCATGGCATTCTGCCCCGAAGGCAAGACGGCCGATGACTGGCTGATTTCTCCGGAAATAAACGGCGGCTCGCCACTTTGTTTCTACGTAACGTCTCTTTCAAGCTATTATCCTGAGACCATTGAAATCATGGTGTCGGCAACCGACGACGATCTCGACTCGTTCATGGCCATCGACTCGTTCACCCTTCAGACAGCCGGATGGGGCTACTATACAGCCACGCTGCCCGAAAACGCGAAATACTTCGCAATCCACTACATCAGCAACGACCAGTTCGGCATATGCATCGACGACATCGTCTACAATCCTGTTGTCGCTCCAGTTGAGATTTCCGGATGGAATATTTATAAAAACGGGCTTCTTGTGGGCGAAAACCTCATCGAGACCACTCTGAAAGATTCAGCTCCCGATGCAAATGCGGTCTACAGATACAATGTATCAGCTATAGGAACGCGCAACGGCGTTGAATTTGAGTTCCCCCAGAGCCAAACCGTTGAATATACCCGCAATCCGGCATCAGCCGATTTCACAGTCAACGACGACATTCGCATCCTCGTCGAAGGAAACACACTCACCGTTGAAGGCTGCCTTGACAAATTGGTTGAGATTACAGACCTTGGCGGTATAAGGCTTCAATCGGCATACTGCACTCAGGATCGTTTCAGCACTGAACTTCCCAGAGGCATCTATATCGTTACCGTAAACGGCAGAAGCCACAAGATAATCATCTGGTAATCTCTATCCGGCCTGACATCGAAAATCCCGGTCCGCAGACAACAGCGGGCCGGGATTTTTAGAGAATGTTTGGATTTAAATCAAATTAAGATTGAGAGGATTTTTTGAGCGGATTCCGCGAGTTGAAGAGGGAGCATAGCGGGCTATGTGACCGATGAGACTTGGCGGAATTCGCCAAAAAAGACCTCAGGATTATTTTGAAGGTTATACCTTTCATTTGTTTTATTGTTAACGCGGTTTAAATTCAAACATTCTCCTAATTTTCGGAATAATTGAGAAACAGTATCAAACGTGGAAATACATCTCAACGAGCGACTTCATCAGATCCGGATCATTCTTGGCCCGGTCATGAAGCGAAATGTCGTCAAATCCCTTAAGCCGCTTGATAACGGAATCTATCAGCCGGGGATCAAAAACGCCCCGCTCCTCAAAGACCGCACGGCTACGCCCAAGAGCCTCACCGCTTTCAACGCATGAAGCCGGAAGATGGTCAAGCTGGTCGAGCCGGCCTGCATTCTCCGTACGGTGTATGTCGACATCCACATAGGTCTGACGCGCTTTGTCAAGAGCATCGGGAATTTCCCATCCGTGGCGGCATGCCACAGCGAGTGCAGCCATGAGATAGTAGATGTTGGCCGATCCGTCGGCAGAACGTATCTCAACTGTCTGTCGGCCGTTGCCCGACCCGGGCGTTGCCGCAGATCCGGGATTGACAACACCGCACATATCGCAACCCGAGGTCCAGCCGAGCGGTACACGGACAAGAACCGACCTGTTCCTGTCGCCCCAGCAAACGCTTGTAGGAGCTTCCTGATGTGGAACAAGACGGAAATAGGCTGTCGGATTGGTATTCCCGAAAGCAGTTATTGCAGGAGCCATATCCATCATTCCGGCAATTGCCGTCAGGGCGTCATTGCTTAGGCGTCCGTCGCTGCCAAGCATGACATTACGCCCGTCGGCATCGACAAACCGCATGTGTACATGAAGCCCCGACCCAGCTTTCCCTGTTGTTATTTTCGGGGCAAACGTAACGTCAAGACCGCTGCGGTGGGCAAGATTGCGTATGACCCATTTGGCAAGCATCAGCTGATCGGCAGCACTGGCGGCATCGACCGGAAGAAATTCGATTTCATTCTGTTCATAGGTCATTCCGTCGAGTTCAAAATTACCGACTTCCGAATGGCCATATTTGATCCGTCCGCCGGTAGCAGCTATATACGACATGCATCTGGATCGGAAATCGCCTGTTTTCACAAACGGAGCCGATTCGTGATAACCCTTCTGGTCGCGTGCCGGAAAAAGAGGGTCGGTCGGATAGATGACATAGTATTCCAACTCGCCCATGGCTTCAAACCTCAACCCTGTCACATCAGTAAACGCCCGACACGCCTTCTCCAGTGTGTTGTCGGGTGAATTGGCAAGCCTGTTGCCGTCTTTGTCGAAAAACGCGCAAAGCATTGTCAAAGTCGGAATTTCGGCAAACGGATCGCGGAATGCCGTTGAAAAGCGCGGAATCACATACAGGTCGCTATTGCCTGGCTCGATATGATCGAACAGACTCGATCCGTCGACACGCTCGCCCTGGCTCAGAATCGTATCGAGATACTCAAGATCGTTTATGACAAAGCTGAGAGTCTTCAGACGTCCGTCGCCTGCCGGATACATAAAATTCACCATTTCGATATTCTCGCCTATGACATAGCCGATCAGATCATGCTTCGTAATGTCTGCCGCCGGCTTTCCGAGCGTGGCGACAACATGATTTTTGTTAAGTGCAATATGGGAATCCATAATAACTCAATTTAGATATCAGTCACCATTAAAATTAAGAGATTCTATAATTTCAGAAGCCCGGTCGAGATCCCGCCGGCATACCATCAGCCTCAACGCGCCGAGCGAAGAAAAGCCAATCGGATAAATCCGTGAAAACACGTCATTGTCGATTATTGCGTTGATCCCTTCGTTCTCCAAAGCTGCAAGGGCAATCCGTGCTTCAGCATCGTTGGCAAACTCCCGGCAAAGGACAATCTCATTGTCCGTGTAATCATATTTCAGTGCCATAATTATTAGAAATCTTGTTGTTTCACTTAGATAGTGTTTGGATTTAAATCAAATTAAGACTGAGAGTGTTTTTTGAGCGAATTCAGCGAGTTGAAGAGGGAGCATAGCGGGCTATGTGACCGATGAGACTTGGCTGAATTCGCCAAAAAAGGTCTCAGGATTATTTTGAAGGTTCTGCCGTTCATGCGTATTACTGTTAACGCGGTTTAAATTCAAACACTCTCTTGGCCTATTGAAATAAAAAGAGACTACTCGCATAGTCTCTTTTTATGAGTTTCCAATAGGTACAATTTCTAAGGTAAAAAAGATTGTGTTAGGTTTACACCGCAAAGGTATCTCCTTTTTACCTTTCTTGACAAATATTTTTTTATGTTATGCAACATGGTTTTTAAACCAACTACCCTTAAAACATGCCATTTCGCCATCTAAACAATTTGTTTTCCAGAAGGTTGAGTCATACAGACAACCGCCACCATCACTTGTTAATCATTGTTAATTTGGAGCGTAAGCTTGTGATTTTATCCTTTTTAACTCAAAAAAAGCCCCATTCCAGACTCCATACGACATCTTTTTGAAACACTCTCCAAGCACTATCAGCCTGGCTCCGCTGTCAAGCTCCATGTCAACCGGAACATGACGATGGCCGAATACGAAATAGTCGACTTGACCGTTTCGGCCAACATAGTCATTGGCAAAACGGATCATCACATCATTTGCCGGCAAACGCCCCGGATCCGGCATCTGACGGCCACGCAACCGCGAATGTTTCGACCATGCAAGGGCAAATCCAACCGTCCAGCGCGGATGAATGCCGGCATAAAGCCATTGCGCAAACCGGTTTCTGAAAAAACCGCGCATGATCCTGTAGCCCAAACGTGGTTCGCCGACACCGTCGCCATGTTCCATGACGAACCGGCGGCCATCGATCATCGTGTCAATCACACCATCGACAACCTTAAGGCCGATCTCATCGCGAAGATAGTCAAAAAGCCATATATCGTGGTTTCCCTTGAGCCAGACGATTTCCGTTCCGCTATCCGCCAGTTCTGCAAGAGCGCCGAGAAAACGCACATGACCGCGCGGAACAACCGACCGGTACTCAAACCAGTAATCCATCACATCTCCGAGCAGATATAGCGTACGCGCCTCAGGAGCTATTGAACGCAGCCATTCCGCAATCGCGTTCTCGTGACCGCGCGGATCCGTTATGTATCCGGCTCCGAGATGAAGATCGGAAATGAAATAGGTCTTGGTTTTCATCTCAATCTGTTTTCCGCCCCGAGCCGCGCAATCAAAGGAATCCAAGCTCGAGTTTCGCTTCTTCACTCATCATGTCCTGAGTCCACTCAGGCTCGAATACGATACTGATGTCGACACTGCCCACACCATCGATGCTTTCAAGTTTTATACGCGCGTCATCGACAATGAAATCCGCAGCCGGACAACTGGGCGCGGTCAACGTCATATCGATATGTAGATTTGCGTCATCATCAAGATCAATCTTATAGATCAATCCGAGACTGTAAATATCTACGGGCATTTCAGGGTCATAGACCGTGTGGAGTATCTCCACGACCTTTTCTAAAATCTGCTGGCGTTTTTCTTCTGTCATCATAAAGACAAAGTTACAATTTTCATTCGGATTTACTACGCGCCACACCGAAAAAAAATGCGCGGTCTCCAAAAGAGCCGCGCATTTTTCTTTAAATCAAACCTGTCGGTTGCTTACTTCACGTAAACCTTGGTTACTCGTCCGTTCTGACGGCGGAGATAGATCCCGGGGCCCAGATTCTCTGAAGACACCTTTACACCCTGAAGGTTGAAATACTCTACAGGCATATCTGATCCGTCGACATCAAGATCGCCGATTCCGGCTGTGGACTCAACTAATGTAACAAGGAATGTCGAACCTGCTCCGGCTCCTCCGACCCAATAGGCAAGACGGCTGTCGCGCGAATTCATGCGGTTGACCGTGTAGCCGAGCTGATGGAGGAAGAACCCGTCTTTGCCGACCGATGCTGTGCCGACTGTCGGAATCCAGTAAGTGTTGTGAGTGGCAGGCACGGGAACCGATGTCATGACTGGATAGACTGTGCCGTCTGTCGAAGAAGTCATTGTCTGGCTCGACGAAAGGATCTTGCCAGCGCCTGCGCCACGGTTGATGATCATGAAACCGTTGAGCACGTCGCCGACAAACGCCCACTGCGAGTTGTAGTCGTTGGCCGCCGGAATAGCGGATGTGCTTGAGGCCAGACTTATGTAGTTAAGCGACGGATTGTGGGTTAGAAAACATTTGTCGGCTGTCAGCGACATGTTGTACCAGTAGGCGTTTTCGAAATTTCTGCTGACCTGGAAAGGAAGCGTCTGCTCGAGGGTGAGAGTGATGACCTCGTCCTCATCAGTCGTGAGACCTTCCGGATAACCAACGATCGCATAATATGATTCCGATGCCTCACATGTGATCGAAACCTCCGGATACTCCTGACCGGAAGTTGTCGAAAACACCTGCGTATCGATGATCCTGCCGTCGAATTCAATGTTATAAGTCACAGATTTCCTGACAATGCCTGTGCCGCTTTCGACAAAAAGGCCTTCGATCAAAACGTCTCCGTCAATCACATCGCCAGGAATGGTAAACGTATCGTCGCTGCCAAACTGATCGACATAGAAGAAATCGTCACGATACTGAGGATTGCTCTTCACAAGCGAATCGCCCGCAAGATTATATCCGTGACGCACTCGGATTCCGTTATAGGAAAATCCGTTCGACGGATTCATCTTGATTTTCAGCGGTTCTCCGAATGTATGCTTGTTGCCGCTTACAGGCTCGCCTGTCGAAGCAATGAGAACTTCACCGTTGCGGTTGTCCTGATTGACGGTCACTTCATCTTCATGGATATTGAGAAGCACATCGACAATGCCGCCACCGTTGCCAAGTATGGGGTTGTTCGAGTCAAGGCTGCCGCCCGGTTCGATACAGTTCCAGTCCACTTTGTAGCGCATGCGGTAGATACCGGGCTTAAGATCTGACGGAATGGTAAATGAAGGCATCGTGAGGATATTATTGTCATAAACCAACGAGCCCGACGAATTCCGGCCATATCCGGTAGAACCCTGACGGTAATATGAGTATGCCATCAGATCGGTGCTTGAGTCCAGATAGTTATTGGCATCCACTCCATAGCTGAAATCGCCGTCATTGCCGCGGTCAAGATATGCGTAAGAATGCATCCACGTACCGACATACGTCACATTGGCAGTCACCGTGTTGCCGGCCTTGGCCTTAAACACAGTCTCAAAACGCTGGTTGTAGCCTTTCAGCTCGTTTGTCGGAATGGTGATCGACTGCGATCCGTCAGCTCCGCCAGTCAGCGTCACGCCCTTGATAATACGGTCTTCGCGACCCCAGGCAGCATCTGACGAGAAATTGATCGGATAGTCGCCCAGACCGACGCGCGGAAGATTGCTGTCGTTGATTTCAATATCATCGATATATGCCACGAAATCTTCTGTGAGCGTGTGGGGAGCCTCGCAGTGAGGAACTATGACAAGCGAGTGGATCTCGACACCGGTATTGCCCTTGACAGGGAAAACGGCATCAAACCATTCGCCTTCCTTGGTGTCGTTCACCGGATATGACCAGAACTGCTCCACCTGATTCGACTGTTCGGGGCGGTCAGTGCGTTTGCCAAGACCGATAAGCATCACTCGTCCGGCCACGGGCTTATGCATCATGATATGGGCATAGCGCACGTCAGGCGAAATTTCCAAAGGTTCTTTCAGATCGATTTTCGCTCCGAAAGTATTGCTGCCGAAACGCGAACGCTGGATGCCGAGAATTTTCCCGGACTCATTGACATCCGCTTCCGAAAGGTGATTGTCGACAACCGACACGTTAGGTGTCAGCGCATTAGTGCGGAAAGGAGACTGCTCCCAGGTATCATACACACCCAAGGCAGCATAATCCTGTGTCTCGAACGATATGGTCTGGGCAACCATGACAGTAGGAAGCATAGTTGCCGCACACAGACCCAGATATTTCTTTATGTTGTTCATTTTTGTGGAATCGATAATGATTAGTAAACAGAAATTGTGTGTAGCAACGGACAAGCGCGGCTGTCAGTGATCGTAATTCTCAAAGCTTTTGCTGTATAGCCGGTTCCATAGCTTGACGAGGTCGAGCCGTTGAGGGGTATGATGCGCTTGTAGCCGATAGTAGACTGGGTAATGCCGGGGGCCATTGTTGTCCAGGTCGATCCGTCGGCGCTGACTTCGATTCTGAAGCCGCGCACGCGCTGACCCTTGGCGATATATTCCATCAGGGACACGTAGCGGATTGTCTGGGGCTCGTCCCATGTCAGAGTGACAGACGCCGACAGATCATCGTCGTTCGTAGCCCAATATGTATCCTTGTTTCCATCGATAAGATTGGATGCATCATAGGTACGGTTCGCACCTGCGGCACGTGTGGCCGATGCAACCACGCTGCTTGCGGTCAAGGCAAGGTCAGTGCCCAGACGCGACTCAAGAAGCTGGCCCAGACTCTTCAGGGTGTTCACGGAGCTTGCAGGCAGCGATCCGGACTTGTCCGGCGGAACATTGAGAATGAGATTGGAGTTACGGCCCACTGTTTCAAGATACATCTGGAACAGACGTTCCGGAGTGAGATCCGACTGGCCACTGTGCCAGAACCAACCGGCGGAAGTCGCCTTTGCGTCGCTTTCTCCGGGAAGCCAGATCCAGCCTTCTTCCTGTCCGGTGTTGCGGTTGGCTACTTCCGACGCCGCGCCACGTTCCATCATTGACCAGTTGGTTTCACCGGCATAACCCGATTCGTTTCCGATCCAGCGGGCTTCCTCGCCGACACCCCACATCACGCAGTCGGGTGCAAGCTGATGGATATAGTCGCGCAGATTGGGTATATCATAATAAGTCGACGCATCCACACTGCGTGTGTCATTTGCGCCACCGTAGTAGCCGCTGCCGCCGTTTGCGCCGTCAAACCACATTTCAAACTGATCAGAACCGTAGTTGGCCAGCTCTTCACACTGTTTCATGAACACTTCCTTGACGTAGCGGTCCGTTCCGTAAAGGGCACTGTTGCGGTCCCAGGGCGACACATAGAAACCATATTCCATGCCGAGGTCTTTCGCAGCCTGAGCAAAATCGCGGGGAATGTTGGTGGCCGCGCCATTGGCGTTGCTTGAATTCGTGCAGCGGTGATCGGTTGTTTCAGTCGGCCAGAGACAGAATCCGTCATGGTGTTTTACTACCGCGATTCCACCACGCATTCCGGCGGCCTTTACTGCTTCGAGCCACTGTCGGGGATTTGGGGCGGCTGTCGGAGCGAAAAGATTTACATTTTCGTTACCATTGCCCCACTCAAGACCCGTGTAGGTATTCATTCCATAATGGAAAAATGCATAGAACTCAAGTTCCTGCCACTTAAGCTGGCGCGGGGTTGGCAACGGATGGCACGGAGCCGGCTCATTGTCGGGATAGACCAACGATTGCTGAACGACGCCCAGACCCTCGGCAGATGCCGAAAGCATTGCGGCACCGGCCGCCATCGCCAACAAAGGTTTAATAGTAATTCTCATGGTTAAATAATTGATTGGTTTATGTTTATTACTGATATTGGCATTGATTCTTGAATACACGAACTGAAAAAATTTAAACAATTGTGCATTTATAATGCAAAAATAGATTTTTTCATCTAAAATCCGCACCACTAAATGTTAATATTTATTAACAGAAACTATCGGAGGCGTCTGATCACCGTGTAAAACATCGCAGCAAAACGTTCTTCTCAATGCCGGCCACTATGCCACAGCCTTGCCCGGCTTTCCGGCAGCCGGCGCATCAGGACTCGGATTCCCGCTGAAATAACGTCGTGACTCCTCCTTTACTCTGGAACGGAGCAATATCAGGGCAAGCATGGTTGGAAATGCCATAAATGCATAAAACATATCACACAGACCAACCGCCACATCAAGAGATATGACCGCAAAAACAACAAGCGTCGCAATAAAAAACCAGACATAGACCCGCTCTCCGGTCTGACCGAAGAGATAGTGCGCGCACCTGCGTCCGTAGAACGAATAACTGAACATCGACGACATTGCAAAACATGCCACAATCACCATAAGCATGTAACGGCCTCCGGGAATCGCACTGTCAAACGCATCCAATGCGACCGACAGCCCCTTGACACCTTCAACGGACGTCAGATCGACACAAAGAAGAATCGCAAGAGCCGTCAACGTACAGACAAAACCCGAATCGATCGCCGGACCAAGCATTGCCACAAGCCCCTCGCGCACCGGTTCCCTGCAAGCCGAAGTCCCGTGCATTATCGATGCGGTACCGACACCGGCATCATTCACGAGCGCGGCGCGACGCGCACCGATTATTGCGACACCCGCCAATGCGCCCCACCCTGCTTTCAGGCTGAACGCCTCGCTGAAAATCGAATAAAAGACTCCGTAAAGACCGTCTATGTGGGTCACGATTATGTATGACACCATGAGGAAATAGGCCCCGACCATAAACGGAACGACAACCGACGCTACCGATGCAATGCGCTTCACCCCACCGATAATGACAAGTGTGACGACCGCAGCTATCGACAAACCGATAAAAAACCTGACAGTAAGCGGATTTTCAATCCTTGCAAACGAGTCAATTGTCGAGACAGCCGCTTCTGTAAGCTGGTTTGCATTCATGATACATAGAGTCCCGAACATACCGGCAACGGCAAAAAAAGAAGCCAGATGACGCCAGCGCGGGGAAAGCCCGTTACGGATAATATGCATAGGTCCGCCATAAGGATGGCCGTTTTCGTCGAAACTCCGGTACTTTATAGCAAGAACCCCCTCATGATATTTGGTTGACATTCCGACCAGAGCGCTTACCCACATCCAGAATATCGCACCCGGGCCGCCCATCACCAACGCAATGGCCACACCGGCTATATTGCCCATTCCCACCGTAGCGGCAACCACCGAAACAAGAGCCTGTGCCGATGAAATCTCGCCTTCACCGGCTGCCTGCTTCGACCGGATTGCCGACAGGGCATGAGGCAAGCGGCGCAAAGACAGCATTCCACTGTAGAAAAACAGGAACACACCGCCTCCGATAAGCGTAAAGAAAAGAGGATAGCCACACAATGTGTCGGCTATCCCCGTAATGAAATGTCCTAATGTTTCGATCATTGGCTGAAAGGAAAGAGATTGGAAACCAGATCACACAAGATCGCGGATCAACTGGTCGCGGTCGCCTGGAAGAAGATCGATGACAGGAATCTCGATCATTGTATAGGCTCCGGGCTTCTGCTTCATCGAAGCACGGGCAACATCAACGAGAATCTGCGCCGTCAAGGCAGGATTATTGATCTTCATGTCAAATTCAAAAAGCTGGTTCTGGGTCTTTCCACTGACTCCCTTGCGGGTCATGTTGACTCCATGGCCCATGTCTTTCACCATATCGACCGACTCCACAGCCATGACATGCGTTTCGTCGGAAGCAAAATATGGATCGGCCTTGACGGCAGCGGCTACTTCTTCCAGACGCGCGCCATCCTCAAGTTCGACATAGACCATGCGGCGATGGATTCCCGTTCCGAGTGGAATCGTCATCGAAAGGGCGTTTTTCACTCCCGGTTTTGATTTGACGCAGACCGTATGTCCCATGCTCATTCCTGGACCGAAATTCGTATAGGTCAACCCTTTCGGCGCGGCTGCCTGCATGAGTGCCCTGACAACAGAATCGCTGCCCGGATCCCATCCGGCCGAAATCACTGCGACAGAGCCATTATCTTTCGCAACCTTGTCGAGAGAAGCGCGCAGGTCAACGATCTTGGAATGAATGTCAAACGAATCGACTGTGTTGATTCCTGCCGCAAGATATTCCACGGCATATTTTTCAACCTCGCGGGTCGGTGTGCAAAGAATCGCCACATCGACTTTGCCAAGTTCTTTTATGTCTGTAACAACAGGATATGCAGCCAGTTCTGCCGGCTTCGCCCCGAGCGAGCGCCTGACGACACCGGCAATTTCAAAATCGTCGGAAGCCTCAAGAGCCTCCACTACAAACCGGCCGATATTTCCATAGCCGACAACCGCGGCCTTGATTCTATTCATATTCGTTTTTTTATTTGAGAGATGAAACAATTTCTTTCGTGTCGCGTGCAATCATAAGCTCTTCGTCGG
>JAIDXA010000285.1:0-4780 GCA_029058705.1 Paramuribaculum sp.
TGCGTTATGCCCCCAGATTTTCCGACCACATATCGGGTGGAATCGGGATCGAGATGCCGGCTGTCAGCATGACGACAGATGCCTCGACAGCGAAAATAAATCCACGCGGGCCAGATCTGCCGTTATATGTCCAGTATGAATGGGGGGGAGGAAACAACCATCTCCGTTTCTCGGCTCTGTGGCGCAACCAGTCCTACCGCGACCTTAAAACAGCCCGGAATCGTTTTTCCACCGGTTGGGCTCTTCAGCTGTCAGGACTCGCTCATCTGACAAAAAACTTCGCTATCTATTATGAAGGGGCATGCGGCCGGGGCTACGGTTCATATCTCAATGATTTGTCGGGCAACGGAATGGATCTAGTCTATAGCTCTGAAGAAGGGAAAATGAAATCCCCCGCAATGTCAAATCTGGAGGTGGGATTCAGGTATGATGCCTCATCAAAAGTCTATTTTTCCGGATTATACAGCGAGGTCCGCACATATAAACTCGGTTATCTTGGCCCTGACACATATAAAAGCAGCCGTTATGTCGGCGCCAGCGGTTACTATAAACTGGCTTCCGATCTGACAATAGGACTTGAATATCTTTGGGGGCATCGCAAAAACTACAGCGGCGCCGGAAATCATGCCAACCGCGTCATCGCTCTTCTGCAATACAGCTTCTGATGACGGTGAGGTTTTCCGATCATGCCCCTGCGATCATTACCGACCGGCGTGCGGTCCATCCCTGCGAACTGTTTCTGAGATCCACCGTTGCAAGACCGCGGCTGATACCTGATTTTCTTAAGAGTAACGAAAGAATCTCGGCATATGAAGTCACACCGTCCGTTCTAATGCTGGCGCAGATTTTCCCTCTGAGGGAGAGGGTTGCGAAAATAACATCGTTGAGAGAAATTGTTGCCATTGTAAATAGTTTTTTTCGGAAACAGGAAGTAATTGAAAATTGCAATCTGTTGGATTACACTGCAAAATTAATCCCTGCTCGGGCAACACAATGGCCCGGTTGATACAAATAGAGTTAAAACATGCCGCGCCTTGGCCTTAATGGCCATGAGCGCGGCATGTTCGGTTTCTTATGGCAGATTGGGAGAAAAACACCCTCCTGCGGGATCGCTCTCGCTTGATGCCGGCCGTTTTTCCTGTGTCGTCAAGCCTCATCTGGCCATGACAGAGTGGAACTATGGGTCGGTTCAACCTTTGTCAATCCAATTAAATTCAGTAAATTTGCACTCTGGCAGCAAGGGCGTGTGCAACTGCTGTCCGATTGAATCAGTCCAACTCAAATCGAACGCGATGAAAAAGTTTAACGTCTACGATAAATTCAACCTGTCAACCATCAATAAGGAAGTGCTGGCCGATTGGCAGCGCAAAGGTTTGTTTGAACAGAGCCTTGCTGAACGCGAAGGCGCACCCTCGTTTGTCTTTTTCGAAGGACCTCCTTCGGCCAACGGCAAGCCTGGAATCCACCACGTAATGGCCCGTACGATAAAAGACATTTTTTGCCGCTACAAAACGATGCGCGGTTTCCATGTTAAACGTCGGGCCGGATGGGACACTCACGGTCTGCCCGTTGAACTCGGTGTTGAAAAGACCCTTGGAATAACAAAAGAAGACATCGGAACCAAAATTTCCGTCGACGAATACAACGCGGCATGCCGTCGCGAAGTAATGAAATACACCCAGGAATGGGAGCAGCTCACATCCCTGATGGGCTATTGGGTCGACATGGAAAACGCCTACATAACCTACGACAACCGATACATCGAATCAGTCTGGTGGCTTCTTCGTCAGATCTATGACAAAGGCCTCCTTTACAAAGGCTACACCATTCAGCCATATTCTCCGGCTGCAGGAACCGGACTCAGTTCGCACGAACTCAACCAGGAAGGGTGTTATCGCGATGTCAAGGACACGACATGTATCGCCCAGTTCGAGATGACAGATCCCAAGGACGTCATGAATGGATGGGGACAAGCCTATTTCCTCGCATGGACAACGACGCCCTGGACTCTTCCCTCAAACACGGCTCTCGCTGTTGGTCCGCAGATTATATATAACGTCGTGCGCACCTATAACCCCTATTCAGGGAAACCCGAAACCGTTGTTGTCGCCGACGCGCTGATGAATTCAATCTTCAATGAAAAAGCCGCCGGGCTTTCTCTTGACGATTATGAAAAAGGCGGCAAGTTGATACCGTGGCAGGTTGTCGGCTCATTCAAAGGCGAAGAACTCGTCGGAATGGCCTATCGGCAGCTCATACCATGGGTAAATCCCGGTGAAGGTGCGTTCCGTGTGATCCCCGGCGACTATGTGACAACCGACGACGGTACCGGAATCGTGCATATCGCAGGCACGTTCGGCGCCGACGACCTCCGCGTGTCGAAACAAAACGGCATCCCGCCGCTCCATCTCGTCGACCGCGACGGCAACATCCGGCCCATGGTCGATCTCAAAGGCCGATTCTACCGGCTCGAGGACCTCGACCCCGAATTTGTCAAAAACAATGTCGACGTTCAGGCCTACACTCCCTGGCAGGGCAAATATGTCAAAAACGCCTACGACAGCTCTAAAACCGAAAAAGATGAAACGCTCGACGTCGAAATCTGCATGTGGCTCAAACAGAACGACAAAGTCTTCCGTATCGAGAAGCATGTCCATAACTATCCACACTGTTGGCGAACCGACAAACCGGTTCTCTACTATCCGCTCGACAGCTGGTTTATCCGTTCGACTGCCGTACGCGACCGTCTGATCGAACTCAACAAAACAATCAAATGGAAACCGCAGGCCACCGGAACAGGCCGTTTCGGGAAATGGCTCGAGAATCTTCAGGACTGGAATCTGTCGCGTAGCCGTTACTGGGGAACTCCGCTTCCGATCTGGCGAACCGACGATGCCCGCGAGGAGATATGCATAGACTCCGTCGCAACGCTGTATGCCGAGATCGACCGGGCTGTCGAAGCCGGGCTGATGCCTTCGAATCCGCTGAAAGACCGTGGGTTCGTTGTGGGCGATTATTCCAGGGAAAACTATGAGAAGATCGATCTGCACCGTCCTTATGTCGACGACATCATCCTCCTCAGCCCCTCAGGCAAACCGATGCATCGCGAAACCGACCTGATCGACGTCTGGTTTGACTCCGGAGCTATGCCATATGCCCAGAACCACTATCCCTTTGAAAACAAAGAGGAAATGGAATCCGGCAATCTTTTCCCTGCCGATTTCATTGCAGAGGGAGTGGACCAGACACGAGGATGGTTCTTCACTCTCCACGCAATTTCCGGAATGGTTCGTGATTCGGTAGCCTACAAAACTGTGATATCCAACGGACTCGTCCTCGATAAATTCGGCGAGAAAATGTCGAAACGAAAAGGAAACGCAGTCGATCCGTTCGAGGCAATCGAGAAGTTCGGTTCCGATCCCTTGCGGTGGTACATGATTTCAAACTCTTCTCCTTGGGAAAACCTCAAGTTCAACAATGACGGAGTGATTGAAGTCAGCCGTAAATTCTTCTCTACGCTCCACAACACATACTCTTTCTTCGCACTTTATGCAAACGTCGACGGCTTTGATCCCGATCAGGCTCCGGTTGCCCTGGAGAACCGGCCCGAAATCGACCGTTGGATCATATCTCTGCTGAACACTCTGGTCAAGAACGTCGGCGATTCTCTCGACGACTATGAGCCGACACGTGCTGCCCGAGCCATCAGCGATTTCGTCAACGACGATCTCTCGAACTGGTATGTCCGTCTTAACCGCAAACGCTTCTGGGGCAAAGAGATGGACGACGATAAGAAATCGGCCTATCAGACCCTCTACACATGTCTGAAGACCGTAGCCATGCTCATCGCACCGATCGCTCCATTCTATGCCGACCGTCTTTATGCCGATTTGACATGCAGCGATTCTTCAGTCCACATCTCGACATTCCCTGTTGTCAACGAAAATGCGATAGACACGGATCTTGAAAAACGCATGCGTCTTGCCCAACAAGTGACATCAATGGTGCTTTCGCTCCGTCGCAAAGCCGACATAAAAGTGCGTCAGCCCCTGGGCCGCATAATGATTCCTGCCGTCGACGAAGCTCAGAAAACCTACATTGAATCCATGAGCGCAATCATTCTGAATGAAGTGAACGTAAAGGCTCTTGAAATGGTTTCCGCCGAATCCGGAATCCTTGTCCGGAAAGTCAAGCCCGATTTCAAGAAACTCGGTCCGAAATTCGGAAAGGCGATGAAACAGGTGGCCGCCGCGATAGCCCGGCTCGATCAGCCGACTATCGCACAGCTCGAGCGTGAAGGCTCTGTCACGATTGATATTGACGGAAATCCTGCTGTCATCGATGCTGCCGACGTAGAGATAATCTCCGAGGATATCCCCGGATGGCTTGTTTCCAACGAAGGAAACCTGACAGTCGCACTCGACATAACCGTTACTCCCGAACTGCGACGTGAAGGAATAGCGCGAGAGATCGTAAACCGAATCCAGAACATCAGAAAGGAACGCGGTTATGAAATAACCGACAAGATCACCCTTGCGTTTGCCGCGATGCCGGAAACTGACGAAGTGATTCGCGAATACAGTTCTTACATAAGCAAACAGGTTCTTGCCGAATCGCTTGTCATCAAACCGGCCGAAGAGCTTGTCGATGATGTTCGTCAGCTCAATATAGATGATCTGAACCTTATGGTCTCTGTGGCGTTACTTGTCCGGAAAGTCAAGCCCGATTTCAAGAAACTCGGTCCGAAATTCGGAAAGGCGATGAAACAGGTGGCCGCCGC
>JAIDXA010000285.1:4880-17964 GCA_029058705.1 Paramuribaculum sp.
AACCGGCCGAAGAGCTTGTCGATGATGTTCGTCAGCTCAATATAGATGATCTGAACCTTATGGTCTCTGTGGCGTTATGTTAGGAAAACGCCGGATCTTCGGTTCATGCGTTGATCTGTCAAACCTTTTCCATTCTGAAATTCATCCGTTATGACTGAAAAAACCCGCTATTCCGATGAAGAACTCCTTGAATTCAAGGAGTTGATTCTCAAAAAACTTGAAAAGGCCCAGGCTGATTTCGATCTCTACAGGGCTTATGTCAGCAACCGCGAAGGCAACGACACGGCCGACACCTCTCCGACTTTCAAAGTTTTGGAAGAAGGTGCGATGACTCTCGGGAAAGAGCAGGCTGGCCGGATGGCGGAGCGTCAGCTGAAGTTCATCAGCCATCTTCAGGCCGCTCTTGTCAGAATCGAAAACAAGACCTATGGAGTTTGCCGGGTGACTGGAAAACTCATCCCCAAAGAGCGCCTTCGGGCCGTTCCCCATGCCACTTTGGCTATAGAGGCCAAACAACAGCAACATGGCCGGTGAACCCGGTGTCATATAACGAAAAAATAATTCATTAACAGAAAACAAATTCGTCAGGATCATGAATGGATTCTGTGAAATGCGCAAAACACAGAAACTGACCCTGGGGGCGGATTCCGCCCGATGACAGCGATTGAGGATGAATCAGACAACACCCATTTGATTCATCCTCGCCCGTTTGTCAATGCCGGTCAAAACCGTTCTGCTCAGAAAGCGCGCCTGCAATCCAATTACGTTCCTGTAAAAACCGATAATGTCAACGACAACCAGTCAATCCGCCAGTCACGCGTTCATGTCTCATCGCGGACTTCTTGCAACTCTGATAATAATCGCGGTTATTCTTCTCGATCAGATCCTGAAAATCTGGGTCAAGACAAACTTCTACATCAATGAAGATTATGAAATAGCCTCATGGTTTCATCTTCACTTCATTGAAAACAACGGGATGGCCTTCGGAATGGAGATCGGACCGAAGATATTTCTGACTTTCTTCCGTTTGATTCTGGCCGGTGCCCTCATCTGGGCATTATGGAAACTCAGAAAGATGCCGACCGTCAAAACAGGATTTCTTGTCTGCCTCGCACTCATTGTGGCCGGAGCTATCGGAAATATAATCGATTGTGTGTTCTACGGTGTTGTTTTCAACAATCCGTACCCTCCCGCAGTCGCGACTCTTTTTCCTCCCGAAGGGGGCTATGGAACTCTTTTTCATGGCCGTGTGGTCGACATGTTCTATTTCCCGCTCTTCTCCTTTACATGGCCTGCCTGGATTCCGGGAGTGGGTGGTCAGCAGTTTCTGTTCTTCCAGCCGGTCTTCAACCTGGCCGACGCCGCCATTTCTTGTGGAATGATTGCGGCTCTGATCTTCTATCCCAGACAACTGACAATACCGACCCCTTCATCATCGACTTCCCGAAATGAAGAGAATGAAAACAGTTAAACTCCATAAAGTTTTTTCGGCGGCTGTGTCTCTGGCAATGCTTTGCGCATGCTCCGGACGGCCGTCTGAGGTCCTGTCGAAGGAGGAAATGGCCCAACTGCTTGCCGACATTCATACTGGCGAGAGCGTTGTCGAGTCTTCATCGCGGACTTTCCCCGACGATTCCACAAGGCGCGCCTTTCTTCAAGCAATCTATGAAAAACATGGTGTTTCCCGCCAGCAAGTCGATTCTTCATTCAGCTGGTATGGCTACCATTTGGAAAAATACATGGAAGTCTATGATCGCACTGTTGAAATTCTCGAAGCCCGGCTTGAAAAAGCTCAGGAAATAGCCGGAGCTACTGCCGAGGGCGTCGCGGAGCTGAGCGTAAACCTTCAGGGCGATTCTGTCGACGTCTGGCCCGGATTCAGATGGCGGCGTTTTTCGGCTAACATGCCAAACGACCATATAACGTTCAATATATTGACCGACAACAATTGGGAGAGGGGAGACGTCTACACTCTGCGCACTAAATTTCTCGATAACCACGGACCTGTGTCATTCGCCATCGCCGCTGAATACAACGATGGCCGTCGTGAGTACATCGCGGCGACACAGCCAGGCGATGGGTGGCATGAAATCCGTTTTGCGCTTGATTCCGCACGCTCGGCCCAGCGCATTTACGGTGTTATAGCCTACACCACTTCTCCCGGCGAGACTGTTTTCATAGATTCAATATCGCTCTACCGCACTCGCTGGGGCGGCCATTATCGCGACCTGCGCCAGACTGTACGGACATTCCAGAACCGCACTGTCAGAAAGTCGAACGATTCCAGGCGCGTGTCAGTCGATCAACAGGCCGCAAAGCAGCCCGTTGCACCTCTTCCGCTACAGCCGGGCAGACAACTGCGTGTAGAGAGTGTCACTCCGCTTCAATCCGAAGGTGAGGCTGTTACGCCTGTCAACCCGCAACTGAAACATCGCAGACTTCCTCGTCCTGAAAAGAAATGATCGAACGTTGGGCGGCCCATGAAATAGTTTTTCAAGGCAGAAAATACAGGATGAGCGTGATCGAACTCTCCGGAGGATCGACAGTCCGCATTTTCCCTCTGACATCCGAAACCCACTCCACAACTTTCTTCAACGGCTGCATACATGTTGCCGTCCGTGATTCGCGTCTTGTTCTGATAGCCAGTGCTCCTCTTTGAATCCGCTATCTGAATGAATGGCGGCAGTATGTGATAGAATATCCACGGTGCTGCCGATGACTGTTGTCGGCGCATGGTGATGAACCTGTGTAATCCACCCCATTATACCGGTTGATTTTCAAGCATCCGCACTGTCACCAAAACAAAATGCGCTACCCACAAGGGCAACGCATTTCCATTCCAACATTTATGCTTATGAATTTACATTCAGTAAAGCTTTTAGCTTATTAATATCATTTTCTTCTCGAACTTTTTGAAGCCGAGGCTTTTTTGGTCGATTTCTTCGTTTTTGCAGAAGCGGTTACTGCAGCTTTCTTCTTCGACGTGGTGGTTTTTGCTGTCGTTGAGGCTGCTTTGCGGCGCGGTCCGTAGACCTGAGCACGTTCATACGACTTTTTATCGAATGTGAATACATCTTTGTGTGTCACGTGATTTTCGAAATCGATAATTGCTTCAGGATTGACCGCTAACCCCATAAAACGGGTTTCGAAATGAAGGTGAGGCCCGGTCGAACGGCCTGTGTTGCCGCCCTTTGCAATCAGCTGGCCTGCGCGGACGCGCTGACCCGGCTTGACAAGTGTGCGCGACAGGTGACCGTAAACTGTTTCAAGGCCATTGTCGTGGCGGACAACTATGTAATGGCCGTAACCGCCCGCTTCATATTTTACCAGCCGGACCTTGCCGTCGAAAGCCGAAACAACCGAATCGCCCACATGGAGGTTCAGATCAACTCCGCGGTGCATTCTGCCGAAGCGCGGACGCCATCCGTAGGGCGAAGTGAGCCTGCCGCGGACTGGGGCTACATAGCCGGTTACATCGATGTTTTTTGTAGCCGGAACTTCAAGGCCGGCGTAGGCATTGACTGACTGGCTGTTGAAGTTATAGTTGAACAGCTCGTTGTCGTGGAGCATCTCGCGTTGGCGGACGTCATTGGCGATATTGCTGTTGATTTTTGCAGATTGGATGTCGATGCCAGCCGGACGCTGGTCAGCGATCAGGGCGTTGTGCTGTTGATTGTGCGAAGCCGGCAGTCGATACTGTGCTGATGCTTGTTCCGTCGCGAAAATTGCTGAGGCCAGTGACGCTGCCAAGGCTATTTTTTTAATAAAAATCATGAAGTTGATATTGGTTTTACTAAATGGAGTGAGAGAGGTATGTTTCTTGATTGTTTGGTCTGAGTGATTCTTTTTGATTTTAAGGCCAGTAAGTCATCATGCTTCGTCGGGAGCGTAGAGAAACTGGAGATTCTGTGGTGTCCACTCGAATAGTTCTTCCGGGCGGAAGAAACGGTTGATCTCGATTTTTGCATCTTCAGGGCTTGATGATGCATGGATGATGTTTTCTTGTCCGGAGAGCGAGAAGTCGCCGCGGATGGTTCCGGGAAGAGCTTCGCGTCCGTTTGTAGCTCCCGTCATAAGTCGTACAACACGGATTGCATCGTTGCCTTTAAGGCACAGGGCAATCACAGGCGATGCCATCATGGATGCAAGAATCCACGGAAAGAACGGACGGTCAACAAGGTGAGCATAGTGTTCGCGGAGGATTCTTTCATCGAGTTGCATCATTTTGATGCCTTCGATAATCAAGCCTTTCTGCTGGAATCGGGTCAGTATCTGTCCTACAATACCGCGCTCGACCGCTGAGGGCTTAAAAAGTATGAGTGTTCTTTCCATGATGGTTTTAATTTTTATTTGCATTTGTGTTTTGCTGGTACTCAAAGGTACACACAATCATCCGTCTGACCAAATAAACGGGTCTCCGTTTCAGCCGTTTTGCCGATAATAGACTGCTATATCTTTTTGAAAGTCGCTGATAATTAAGGTTATACTGCGAGAAGTGAAAATTGGTTAAATATTGTATTATTTCGTATATTGTCTAAAATGCTGAATATTCGAATGTTAAATTCTGTAATAGCTTCTTTAGCCCCGGATGCGTTCAGTCCGGATTCCTGTAGTCAGCTGATCATGCTCCAGTCAATTGTTTTGTCAAACAAGGCATGCATCTCGCGTCGCAGAGGCTCGTTTACGGGTGAAGCCAGTGATGGGTCGCTCTCCAGAATCGGTTCGGCTTCATTGCGCGCCAGCTGTATAAGCCGGCCGTCGGTGGCAATGTTGGCTATGTTGAGGTTAATGCCCATGCCGCTCTGCAATGTCCCTTCAAGATCGCCCGGGCCGCGCAGTTTCAGATCAGCCTCGGCAACGATAAATCCGTCGGTGGTAGAGGTCATTATCGACAGACGCTTGCGCGTCAGGCTTGAAATGTTGGGCTTTGACATGAGTATGCAGTAGCTTTGTCCCTCTCCGCGTCCGACACGTCCGCGAAGCTGATGGAGCTGCGACAGTCCGAACCGTTCGGCGTTTTCGATGACCATAATTGTTGCGTTGGGCACGTTTACCCCGACTTCGATGACTGTTGTCGCGACGAGTATGTCAGCCTGATGCGAAGCGAAGCGTGTCATCTGCGCATCCTTTTCTGCCGGTTTCATCTTCCCGTGGACAAACGCCACCCGGAACTCCCGGAATGTCTCGCAGATCTGCTCGTAACCCTCTTCCAGACTCTTGAGATCGGTTTTTTCGTTCTCCTTTATTAAAGGGTAGACGATGTAGACCTGACGTCCTTGTTTGACTTGTCGCGCAATCGAGCGGTAGACTTCAAGACGGTTTTCCTCCATGCGCAGAAGCGTAGTGACCGGTTTGCGTCCCGGTGGAAGCTCATCAATTACCGATACGTCCAGATCGCCGTAGAGCGTCATGGCAAGCGTGCGTGGGATCGGAGTCGCGGTCATGACAAGAATATGGGGCGGTACATTGTTTTTTCTCCACAGTTTTGCGCGTTGTTCAACCCCGAAGCGGTGTTGCTCGTCTATGACCACGAAGCCCAGCCGTGCGAATTTGACGTCGTCCTCGATAACGGCGTGCGTACCGATCAGAATATGGAGCGAGCCGTCCGTAAGCTGCGAATGTATGAGATCGCGGGCCTTTTTGGGTGTCGAACCGGTGAGCAGCTTGACATTCACTCCGATTTTTGCCGCAAGCTGTGATATTGTCTCGAAGTGCTGGGTGGCCAGAATTTCGGTCGGGGCCATAAGGCAGGCCTGACATCCGTTGTCGAGTGCTATCAGCATGCACATCAGGGCAACCAACGTCTTTCCGGAACCTACATCACCCTGCAGAAGGCGGTTCATCTGCCGGCCCGAGTTCATGTCGCGGCGGATCTCTTTTATCACTCTCTTCTGAGCGCCTGTAAGATCGAACGGCAGACACTGGGAATAGAATGAGTTGAAATAATTACCGATCTTTGTGAAGCTGTAGCCCCCGAATTTTATCGATCGTCTTCGGGAATAGCTCAGAATATTGAGCTGAAGGTAGAACAACTCTTCAAATTTCAGCCGTTCTCGTGCTTTTGTAAGCTGGTTGTTGTCGCGTGGATTGTGTATAGCCAGAAGGGCTTCGCGTCTGTCCATAAGCCTAAGACGCTTGCGGATCTCTGCCGGTATAGGGTCGGCTACCGTTTTCAGATGCGACGAAATCAGATTCCTGACCAGATTGAAAAGCAAGCGTGATGTGATGCCGCGGTTGCGTAGCTTTTCGGTCAGCGGATAAACACCGCGCAAGCCTATCGTGGATTCGACTTCTTCGGGGGTGTCTATTTCGGGATGCACCATGCTCCAGCGTCCATTGAATTCCGATGGTTTACCGAAAATGACATACGTGCTGCCTATACGCAGCTGTTCTCTGATCGCATTTATCCGCTTGAACCAGACAACCTCCATTGTCGAGAGTCCGTCGGTGAAAAGTCCGACAAGACGCGTCCGCGCTCCTTCGCCGAGAATGTTGAAACTCACGAAGCGTCCCTTGACCTGGACCATGGTCATTTCCGAGCGGAGCGAGGTTATTCCGTAGAAATGCGAACGGTCTATGTAGTGCGACGGAAAGTGATGGAGCAGATCGTAGAGAGTCTTGATCCCAAGTTCCTCACCCAGAATCTTCGCACGGGCCGGCCCGACCCCTTTGAGATACATTATATCGGTGGCTCTCAGGCGCTCCATTATTGTGTTCAGTCAGATGTCCGCAGATAGAACGAAGCAGCTTCCATGTCGATCGGACGGGTTATTTTCAGCGTTTTTTCCGAACCGTCCACGAGTGCCATCTTCATATGTCCGGCATTTTCCATCACCGAGGCATCATCGGTCATTACCGGCGAATAGGGCAGTCTGTATGCCGATTTCAACAGTGCGGCACTGAACGCCTGAGGCGTCTGGACGGCCTGATAAAGCGAGCGGTCAACAGCCATGGAACCTTTTTCGGTAAGCTTCCGCAGCGAATCAACCATCGGCATGACAGGCAGAGCGCCCTCCGCACCGCCTTTGATCGCATCGAGCAGACGGTAGATGACCTCGCTCTCAACCAGAGGGCGCGCTCCGTCATGGATCAGAAGCGTTTCCGTGCTGTCGTCAATCATTTCCAGCGCGTTTCTGACACTTTCCCAACGTGTTTTTCCTCCGATGGCTGTCTGCGTGTAGTCAATATTATTTTCTCTGCTCAGGTTCTCCCAGAATTCTTTCCGGTCGGCGGCCACGACAACTATGATCTGCGCAAAGGGAACTGACTGATGAAACCGACGGATCGCGTGGACAACAACCGGTTCGCCCTCCAGCAGACAGAACTGTTTCGGCAATTCTGACCCATAGCGCGACCCGCTGCCGGCCGCAACTATCACGACGGCTGTTTTTCCGTTATTCTCTGTCATGGATTGAGCAGACTGTTATAGCAGTCCGGATTCGTTATGATTTCAAGAGCTTCCCGATAGATGGGATTTCCCTCGTTGGCTATGCGGAAATAAGTCGATTGCTCAAACAGATCCCTGCCTATCAACGCTTTGATTATTCTGCGGATAGTCGGTTCTGACACAGCGAACTGCTCTTTGTTGAACTTCACGCCTTCTGCCTCTCCGGTTTTTATGAGCTGATCAGTCATTTCGTCGCTGACGGTGAATCCGCCGACAAAGCTGTTTTCATCGGGGTACTGTTTTTTCAGTGTGGCCCGGTTTTCGTCTATATACTTTGTCGCAAATCTGTTGACAGCTCCTTTGGCCACAAGATCACGATAATAATCGCTGTAGAATGTCGTGTCGATCGCAACGAACCTGTCGGGCATGATGCCGCCGCCGCCATAGACCGGACGCATGTTGCGGAGCGTATAGTAGCGGAGTGAGTCCGGCAGATGGATCGAGTCTGCGCTCGAGAATTCGCCGTGACGGTAACGCTCGGTAATATCCGAATAATAGTCTTCCTCTTTGCCGGCAGAGTATGGTTTCTGGATGCAACGTCCCGATGGCGTATAGTATCGGGCTATCGTAAGACGGATCATCGATCCGTCAGGGAAGGGGAACGGGCGTTGCACCAGACCCTTGCCGAATGTGCGGCGTCCCACAATGATTCCACGGTCCTGATCCTGCACGGCACCCGACAGAATCTCGCTTGCCGAAGCCGAATACTGGTTGACCATGACGACGAGCCGGCCGTCTGTATATTTCCCGTTCGAAGTCGTCGTGTATTGCGACAGACGGCTCTTGTCACCTTTCGTATATACCACGAGATCGCCCCGGCGAAGAAACATGTCGGCAATGTCAGTGGCCGCGTTAAGATAGCCGCCTCCATTGTCCTCCAGGTCGATAATGAGATTTTTCATTCCATCTTTTTTCAGACGTCTAAGTGCCTGTTCAACCTCCTTGGCAGTGTTTTCGGCAAATCTCGAAATGCGGATATAGCCCACTTCGGGAGCCGCCATATAAGCTGCGTCAACGCTGTAGATGGGAATGTCATCGCGCACAATGTTGAATTCGATCAGCTCCGGAACGCCTTTGCGCATCACTTTCACGCGGGCTGTCGATCCCTTCCGGCCGCGGAGCAGCTTCATGACATCGCCGGTTTTCTTCTTGACTCCGGCAATGAGGGTGTCCTGGGCATAGATTATTCTGTCGCCCGGAACAATCCCGACTTTCTCCGACGGGCCTCCGGCAACGGTCTGGATAACATAGAGCGTGTCGGTCAGCATGTTGAATTGTATTCCGATTCCCGAGAAATTTCCCTGAAGCGGTTCCGTCAGTTCTCGGGTTTCTTCCGCGTTGGTATAGGTAGAATGCGGATCGAGATTCTTCAGCATCGCCACTATGGCGCTCTCGACCATAGCGTCCGTATTGACAGTGTCTACATAATACCCCTCGATTATCTGCTCGGCATAGTTGAGTTTTTTTATCGGGGAGAAATTGAGCGCCGACCCCGTCAAAACGGCGCAGGCGGTCAATATCAATGCAATTGTTGTTCGTTTCATTCAGTTATGTGGTTTTTCTTCATTTGTTCAATGATTTCCGGCGATGGAAGCATATCGCTGACATCCTCGCCATATGAACTAAGCTCACGGACAACCGACGAGCTTATGGCGGCATGTGCCGGCTCGGCGAACAGCAGGATGGTTTCAATTCCCGATATCTGCCGGTTTATGTCGGCCATATTGCGCTCATATTCGTAATCGGCCACCGACCTCACTCCGCGCAGAAGAGCCGTAGCCCCCGCTGCGGCGGCCTCTTTCGCAACAAGCCCGTTGCAAAGTCTGACCTCCACTCTTGGCAACAGGGGAGTCAGAAGCCCTTCAAGCTCTGCGGCTCTGACTGTTGCTGCGTCTGCTTCCGCGGGTTTTGAGACATTGCGTCCGATGAAGATTATTATGCGGTCGAAAATTTTCAGACCGCGCGTGAGAATCGAGAGATGTCCGATTGTGAACGGATTGAACGAGCCCGCCATTACGGCAACTCTTTCATGCCGGTCGTCATGAGATCTGTGAGTCATCTTCTACAACGAGATTGTTGATGATAAATTGCTGGCGTTCGATGGAATTCTTGCCCATATAGAATCGCAGAAGTTCTCCGACTCCGTCCTGTTTGTGCATGCTCACCTGGTCGGCGCGCATATCCTCGCCGATGAAATGCCTGAACTCCTCCGGCGATATCTCGCCGAGTCCCTTGAAGCGGGTGATCTCGGCGTTGCTTCCCAGCCGCTCGATGGCTGCTGTGCGCTCCTCGTCAGAGTAGCAATAATAGGTGTCTTCGGCTATATTCTTGGACTTGTTTCCCGAACTGCGCTTGGATGTTTTCTTGTTTCTGACTCTAAACAGCGGGGTTTCGAGAATGTAGACGTGGCCTCGCTTCACAAGATCAGGGAAAAACTGCAGGAAAAACGTCAGGAGAAGCATACGGATGTGCATTCCGTCTACATCGGCATCTGTCGCTATAATGACCTTGTTGTAGCGCAGGTTGTCAATCGACTCCTCGATGTTGAGAGCGGCCTGGAGCTGATAGAACTCGTCATTCTCATAAACCATTTTCTTGGTCTTGCCGAATGTGTTCTTCGGTTTTCCGCGAAGCGAAAAAACCGCTTGCGTCTCGACATTGCGGATCTTCGTGATCGACCCCGCTGCCGAATCGCCCTCGGTTATGAAGATCGACGACTGGTTTTTCTTCTCCTCCGATCCGCGGACGTCGGTCAGATGTACGCGGCAATCGAGCAGCTTCTTGTTGTGGATATTGACTTTCTTTGCCTGTTCACGCGCCTTTTTGGTGACTCCGGCCATCGCCTTGCGTTCACGTTCGTTTTCGTCGACGATTTTCTTAAGCGTGTCGGCCGTCTCCGGATTGCGGTGCAGGTAGTTGTCCAGATGGGTCTTGACGAAGTCGCCGATCGCCTTGGCCACGGTAGGCCCGTCGGGGCCCATCGACTGGGATCCGAGCTTGGTCTTGGTCTGCGATTCAAACACCGGCTCCTCGACCTTGATCGATACGGCCGCGACTATACCGTTGCGGATGTCCGAATACTCATATTGCTGTTTGCCGATGAATTCCTTGACTGTTCGCGAAACTGCTTCCTTGAATGCGGTCAGGTGAGTTCCGCCCTGTGTCGTGTTCTGTCCGTTGACAAAGGTGTAGTATTCCTCTCCATATTGCGATGCATGCGTTATCGCGATCTCTATGTCACCCTCCCTCAGATGGATTATCGGATAGCGCGGATCATTGGTCATGTTGTCGTTGAGAAGATCCAGCAATCCGTGGCGCGAGTGGAACTTCTGTCCGTTGAAGTTGATGGTCAGCCCCGTGTTGAGGAATGTGTAGTTCTTGAGCAGCGGAATGATGTGATCCTCGCGAAACCGGTAGTCTGTGAATATGTTCGGGTCGGGCGAAAAATGAATGTAGGTCCCGTTGGGCTCTTCAGTGTCGAGCAGTTCCGATTCCTCAACCGGTTTTCCGCACGCGAATCTGGCCTCTTTCTTTTTCCCCTCGCGGACACTCCCGACAAGAAAATCGCTTGAAAGCGCGTTGACCGCCTTTACGCCGACTCCATTCAGACCGATGGACTTCTTGAATGCTTTGCTGTCATATTTTCCTCCGGTGTTGATTCTCGAAACAGCATCGATCATTTTACCCAGCGGAATTCCGCGGCCATAGTCGCGGACAGCTGCGGCACTTTCAGTCACGCTGACATCGATCGTCTTTCCGAATCCCATCATGAACTCGTCGATTGAATTGTCAAGCACCTCCTTGAGCAGCACGTAGATGCCATCGTCGGCCGAACTTCCGTCGCCCAGCTTTCCGATGTACATACCCGGGCGGCGTCTGATATGCTCGTTCCATTCGAGCGTGACGATGTCGTCTTCGGTGTAGTTTGCCGCTGGGGCAACCGTATTATCCGCTATGGTGTCTTCAGTCAAAATCTCAGTCATTTCAGAATATTTAGGCGCAAGAGACGCATTTCTGCAAAGTTACAAAAAAACATGATTTTTTGCAATCGCGGAATTTGACAACTTGACGATATTTTTTAACTTTGTGAGTGTGTTTACTTTTAACACAGTTAGCATAAAGATGGATTTTTGAGTGATTTCAGCGAGTTGAGAAAGGAGCAATTGCCACATTGCGACTGCCGAAACTTGGCTGAAAGCGCCAAAAAGACTCATTATGATGACCTGAAGAATTTCAAACAGAGCAATTATTTCTTAATTCGTGCTAAAAGTAAACATACTCTGTGACTTACCTAATAAATCTTTTTCAGACATGAAACGAATGATTCTTAACGAGACCTCTTATTTCGGGGCCGGATGCCGCAGCGAGATTGCCACTGAAGCCAAACGCCGCGGCTTTAAAAAAGCTTTTTTTGTGACAGACAGGGACCTGATCAAATTCGGTGTGGCGGATAAAGTGGTCGAGATCTTTCAGAATGCGGGGCTGCCATATGAGTTGTTTTCCGATGTGAAACCTAATCCGACGGTTGCCAACGTCCAGGCCGGAGTCGATGCATATAGGAAATCCGGCGCGGACTTCATTGTGGCTCTTGGTGGCGGTTCGGCGATCGACACTGCAAAAGGAATCGGAATTGTTGTGAACAACCCTGAGTTTGCCGATGTGTGTTCTCTTGAGGGAGTCGCCGCCACGCACTCTCGCGCTGTTCCGACGTTTGCTCTTCCAACCACTGCCGGAACAGCGGCGGAAGTGACAATAAATTACGTCATCATCGACGAGTCGAAACAGAAAAAAATGGTCTGTGTCGACCCTAACGACATTCCCGCCGTAGCGCTCATCGACCCCGAACTGATGTATTCGATGCCGAAAGGGCTTACGGCCGCAACCGGAATGGACGCCCTCACCCACGCCATTGAAAGCTACATAACTCCTGGCGCATGGACAATGACCGACATGATGGAGATCAAGGCCATCGAGCTTATTGCGCGCAATCTGAAGAAAGCTGTCGACGATGGCTCTGACAAACAGGCACGCGAAGCCATGGCCGAAGCGCAATACATCGCCGGAATGGGATTCAGCAATGTCGGGCTCGGAATCGTCCATTCGATGGCTCATCCTCTCGGCGCACGATATGACACTCCCCACGGTCTGGCCAACGCTCTGCTGCTCCCCTACGTGATGGTCTATAACTCCGAATCGCCCGCAGCTCCAAAATATCGCGCCATTGCCGAAGCTATGGGGGTCGACACTTCGGATATGAACGAGGCTGAGGCCGTCAGGGCTGCATGTGATGCCGTCCGTTCCCTTGCCGCAAGTGTCGGAATCCCCTCAAGGCTGTCCGAAATCAATATCCCGAAAGAAGATCTGCATCTTCTTGCCGTCGATGCATTCAATGATGTCTGCACCGGAGGCAATCCGCGTCCGACTTCAGTCGAGGATATCGAAGCACTCTACAACGAAGCTTATTGATCGCTCACCGATCGCTGTCATTACCTCTTAAATGGTTGAGGGTCAGAATCTTCAGATTCTGACCCTCCGTTGTCTTTATCCCGATGGAACGGGATCTTAGAGAGTGTTTGGAATTAAATCAAATTAAGACTGAGGAAATTTTTTGAACGAATTCCGCGAGTTGAAGAGGGA
>JAIDXA010000286.1 GCA_029058705.1 Paramuribaculum sp.
TAACTTTTGCCTCGGATAAATGAGAATACATCTGTTTGTGATGAAATCGGAACGGTTTAGAACTATACGAACCGCAGCATGAACATTGCGCACGCCACCATCGCAATACCTTTTGCGGTGTACAGAAATTGCTGGTAATTCCTGTTTAACCGTCTGAAGGATTCAAGCCACGAAAATGTCCGTTCCACAACGTTTCCACCGGCACCCTGTCTTGGCCAGATAAGACAAGGCATTAAGAATCTCAAATATGTCTGCTTTTGACTTTGTATGGAAAATTTCAGGGAAATTCGCAAAAATAAAGTTACGTTGTCTGATTGTCAAATCTGTCGTATATCCCAATTTGCTCCTGTAGATTATTGATGGTTAAAATCATATAACCGAATTTATGTGTGATTAAATTGTGCGGCAATCAATGAAAATACCTTACCATCGCATCTCTCTGGCGTTAACTAATATCGGGAAATGGGGTCTTAATGTTTTTTCAGAAACGCATTAAAAATAGGGAAATCCACCTATTCTACCAGAACGAATCCGGCCCAATAGAATGGCAAGGGGAATCGCTCCCTCACCTGCCGGCGGGCAAATTCAAAAGCGCTGTGACGGTTCCTGCTTCCATTAAGCAGGTCGGAATAGAAATTGGTCATGAAACATTTTGTCGCATTGTCGCTCGCCTCCCAAAGGCTCAGAACCATAGTCTCGACTCCGGCTTTCTTGAATGCACGCTGCAACCCATATAGCCCCTCTGAGGTCACCTCGCCTTGTCCGGAATGGCACGATGCAAGACAGACAATTCCGGTTCCTGAAAGATCACATCTCGCCACTTTCTCCGCCGTAAGCAATCCCTTCGACGGCACAATCCCGAGCCATCCGGCGTTTCCACCCGACATGACCAGTCCAGAAAGCGACATGGCATCGTTATAACCCTGAAGCGACGCCGGACGATCCGGATCGTCCGGGGAATAATAGAACCCATGGGTAGAGACATGGATAACAGACGGTGAGTTCCCGCTCATCTCCATGAACGACTCTTCAGTTCCCTTATCATCAGTCAACAGGACATGCCTGTCCAACATGCCTGAAATTTCGCAAACCTCCTCGCCCGAACGTAAAAGACGCTCGAGCCGTCCACTACCGACGGCTCCTGCCGGAATTTTACCCGCCGGAATCTCAATATCGTCATAATCAAGACCGCCATAAAGCCGTGCGTTTAGATCAACTTGTTCATCATGACGCGCGACAATTTCCCGTGCCGATGTCAGTCTTTTGAACTCATAGACGTCACACATAACTCCCTCGCCCTCCGGAATAGCCTCGATAGCCAACTTATGGAAGATTCCGGAAGGAACATAATATACTTTCCTGAACCCATTTATGATCTCCTTTAACGGACGTCCGACGATTTTGGCCATATCTTCGGCGGCTTCTCCACTGTAGAGATTGCTCCACCGGTGTTTTTCCAGCGCAAGCAGTGAATCGAGTTCATTGCCATTGCATATATACCGCACTTCCGGATATTTCTGATCACGACGGACGACATAACAGACATACTGCCGCGGCTTGCTTTTCGGCTTGAAGTCGGCAAAATCCAATAAGATCTCGTCCTCTTTCAGGCCGGCTTTGACCGCTTCGTAATCGACCGCGGCAAAGGACATGTTGTTGCCGTTTGCCGCACATGCGTTGGCCAGAATGACATCTATCGTCTTTATACGGGCATAGAGATTAAGTATTTCCACCGGTTCGGCATTAGGCCGTGCAAGCATTTCAGTCAGACGTCCCCGCATTGTTTTCACACTATCCAGCATCGCGACATTTTCCGCATCTCCCGAATGCCTGATCATTGCGTCGGTCGACTTCTCAGTCGCAAGCAACAGCCCTTTCGATAATAATAGATTGTCGTAAGCAATCCGGGTGAATTCATCACAATTGTGTTGTGCCTCGATTCCGAAAGGGATTGCATTCTGCAGGATGTCGATCATATTGTCAAGATAGGCCTGACGCTCTGATTCGGGCATTGACCGCATGTCATTGACAATCTTGTCGCGATACCATCTGATCACTTTTTCATAAACACCGATTCCTCCCGTTATGTCGCCCATATAGGCACGAGCATTGGCAATGCAATAGTTCGCCCACTGGAATTCCTTGGAGTCTTCTCCGAAAAGATTCCTGCTCATTTCGCACTGCTCTTCATAGACTCCGAGAGCGTCTGCATATCTGTCATTACGAAACAGCGTGTTGCCATAAAGATTAAGCGTCATAGCGGTATCCTCGCCAGGCTTGTACCGACGGGCAAGTTCCGTGGCTTCCCGATAGGCTGCCTCAGCACGTTGCCAGTCACCGATTCTGGAATATACGATGCCCGCCATTGTGGCAAACTTCTTTCTATAGGCTGTATTTGTGGCAGGATCTGAAATCTGCTGCCTGGCCGAATCGACATAATGGCTCGCCATCAGTGAGTCCCTCATCCCGGCATGGACAATAGCCATCATTATATAGTCTTCCATCAGCATGTAGCTGTCTCCTATACCGGAATCACGGATTATATCCAGACATTCGTTGGCGTGCGCTAAAGCCTTGTCAAACGCACCTCCGGCATTGGCTACATTACGCAGACGGTTGTGTGCGATATACCGGTCTGCAATGGAATCGGCCGGGATCTGTCTAAGGGCTTCCATGTTGAAGTATTCCGAAAGCACATAGTCTTTGTCGGCAAATGCATATTTACCGGCTTCAAGAAAGTTGTTGTAGACCTGAGCGACAGAAGCAACCGCCGACGTCATAACCATTGCAATGCACAGAGTCAGTTTCATTCCGTCAGTCTTTTAAGTAGTTTTTCAGCTTCCTGCTGTCTTTCTCCATCTTCATGTACGTAAATCCGTAGAAGGCTGATAGCTTCCTCCGTTCGGCCAAGACCAACCAGCGACGAGATCTTCAACCAGGTCAGATCATAGCGCATGACTCCATTCAGGCTCCTTATATATTCCTGCTGCTCTGCAGGCAAAGATTTGTCAACAACCGTATCCGCCAGCATTTCGTCGATAGCCTTGATCGCGTCCTCATACCTGGACGAATCCATAAGCGATTCGACATCCGACAGTGAGACATCGCCTCCCCGGAACGTAGAAACAGAAGATGGCGCAAACACGTCAACATCCATATCGCCATTGCCACGGTGGTTAAGGTACAGCCCTGTCCCGACAGCCAGCATGACGACAACCGAAGCAGCCGCGGGTATTCCATACACGCGGAGTTTTCGCTTCCTCAATGCCTTTCGGGCCGATTCGGAAGCTCGCTCCCTATCCCACTCGGCCATACGGGCTTTCTTTGAAGCCACATTCCTGACCGCCCGCTCGATCCTTGAATCAATATCCTCTTCCTTCATCGTAGTCCTGCTTTTGCAAAAGTTTCTGAAATTTTTCTCTTTAGATTTGCCATACATTTCGATTTGCGGCTTTTCAATCCGTCATACGAACTGTTTTCAGGTCGTTCGGCAAGTATCTGCTCCAATGACTTTTTCTCATAATAGAACATGGTCAGAATCTCCACACAGCTCTTTGGAAGCGACTGCAGACAGAGAACTACCAGACGATCTTTCTCAACCTCCGGATCTTCATCCCAATAAGGATCATCGATCGGAGCCGCGCCGCTGTCTGTGACCGATTCGTTGATTGGCATATTTTTTTTTGCGATATGGAAATGTTCGAGATATTTGTTTTTGACGATCCTCATGAAATATCCCATAAGATCGGGAATCACACTTTCTCCACGCCGGGTTGTGACCCACACCTCATTGCCGCTCACATAGATCTGTCCGGAGTCGATCTTATCCCACAGAAGCACGAAAGAATCCTGAAAAATATCCTCACGCTCAAGATCCGTTATCCCTCCATAATTGGATGTCCCTTTGCCGAACTGATCGCGACACTTGTCATACCAGAACTGCTGCACACGTTTGTCCGCGCTCCGGTAGGCCTCGACTATCCGGACATCGCTATATTTCTTATTGTAAAACTTAAATATCATTTTTTGCGAAAAATAACAGACAGTACATTTCCGGCCGCTCCGGAAAGAACCGGGTTCTGCCCTACCCGACCTTTATACTTACGCGACTGCATCTTCTTGTCGATCTCTGACAATATTGCAATGTCAGGCTGCCCGGCATAAGACAGCCAGTTATTGACTATAATGTGAGTCAGCTTACCACACTTGTCGTATTCCTCATTAAGCTGATAATCCTTACACGCGCTGAGCGTCAGCCATGTTTCCCTTAGGGGTGTCCGCCGCTTACCCGATTTGCCGGGCATGACGAAATTGTCATAGACTCCACGCACGACAATGGAATCAGTCCCCTCCCCGTCGCGGGTTGAGTCGCCGCTGTGACAGGCATCGACAACAACCGCTATCGTGCCACCCGCCCCAACCTTGCTTCTAAGCCGAATAAGGAAACGTGAGATCTCGTCATCGCTCAAATGCTTCTCGCCACGATCCCGATCGCCATACCTGCGAAAAGCATCATAGGGAATCCAAGCCTCGTCCCAGCCGTCTGACTCATCGCCGTCGACATCGGTCATCCTTTGTCCGTGGCCGGAAAAATGAATATAGACCACATCTCCTTTCAACGAACGCGCAACAAGCGAATTGAACGAAGCCTCGATGTTCGACTTTGTGGCTTGGGAATTTACCAATGTCCTTATATCCGTAAAACCAGCAGACCTCAACATCGAAGTCACCATCGGAACATCCTTGTCTCCGTTAATCATCCCCCACGATTTATCCAGTTGTTCTCCCAATCCGATGACCAATGCCCTTCTGGTCTGCGCCTCCGAAACGTCAATTGCCGCCGTAAGAACGGCTATCAGCATTACCGTCCTCAAAAGCATCTTCATCACAGTCTCTTTCAACATCTTTTTCATACGTTTCCTTAATGTTTGCCAACAGCCAGAGATCTGATATGCTCTCAACCGAATCAAGCAGATCATCCGATACGGTCTCCTCCGCTGATTCACCCATGAACTCAGCGATACGCACGTTCGACAAAATCGAAAATTTATGACTGACCATAGATTCACTTTTTTCGTTCTATTATATAGAACCGTAAAAGCATCAAATCCTATCGTCAGACTCTGACTTTTCGCATCATACGACAAAGATAACGAAAAAAATCACATTTCAGAAATTTAGACCCCATTCCCAATATTAGTTAACGCCGGAGATATGCGATGGTGACGTGCGCAATGTTCATGCTGCGGTTCGTATAGTTCTAAACCGTTCCGATTTCATCACAGACAGATGTATTCTCATTTATCCGTGGCATAAGTTACATTCTCCTCGGCCAATCGCCGTGCATCTGCGTCCGCTTGTTTCGGTCACAATGCAACCGCATTGCTCCCTCACTGCGCGAACACATCTGCACAACGATTGACCGCCCAGCGTTAACTAATATTGGGGAACGGGGGCTTAATAAATTCAAATTTTTCTGACATACATGGCGATGTCAATACAAATGTGAACCGAATGTGAACTGTCCCCCACAAAAAAGTTGGACACAAAACTTTTTCTTTTGGTGGGCAAATGTCTTCAGTTTCCAATCTTACAGCGGCAAAGCTACAATGTGAGAACATCGCAAACAGGTTGCACAGAATTATAAACAATCAATGCAACCAGTTTGCATTAATTTAAAGCTATCTTTGCAATCAGAATCATCTGAACATTATCCATAATTACTTAGTCTTAAATAATAAAATAGTAAAACAACGATGGAATTTGTATATTCTCTGGCAAATATGCTGATCGAAATGGCGCCATACCTGCTTCTTGGCTTTTTTGTTGCAGGTCTGCTTTATGCGTTTGTGCCAAGTGGCTTTTACCGTAATCATCTCTCCAAGCCCGGAGCCTGGTCAGTGATTAAAGCTGCAG
>JAIDXA010000287.1 GCA_029058705.1 Paramuribaculum sp.
CAATGAATGGAACAAAGAGCTGTCGAGGGTTAAAGTGGAGACGGATGATCAGGACGCTCTGACGAAGTTCTATACGGCGTTATACCACACGATGATTGTGCCGGCGACGTTTTCGGATGTCGACGGTCATTACCGTGGCGCAGACGACAAGGTCCATCACAATCCAGAGATGACAACTTATACGACTTATTCGCTCTGGGACACATATCGCGCGCAGATGCCTCTGATGAGCATTCTTCATCCGGAGCGCAATGCCGACATGATCAACAATATGGTGGCTATCTGTGACGAGCAGGGCCGTCTGCCGGTGTGGCATCTGTGGGCTAACGAGACCGACTGTATGGTGGGAAATCCGGGCATTATTCCGGTGGCCGACGCTATTGTCAAGAATCAGAAAGGCATAGACAGGGAGAAGGCCTATAAGGCTCTTCTGAAAACGGCAGCCGATACGGCGCGCGGGGGGCTGCTTCGTCAGGAGTATGGTTTCATTCCGTCAGACAAGATGCTTGAGAGCATTGCCTATGATCTTGAGTATGCGATTGCCGACGGAGCTATAGCGCGTGCGGCCGAAGCGATGGGCGACACACTCAATGCCCGCATTTTTACGGAGCGCAGCCATTCATACCGCAATTATTTTGATCCATCGACCAAGTTTGCCCGCGGCAAAATGTCGGACGGGTCGTGGCGCACACCTTTCGATCCGAATGCGACGACGCATCGCGAGGATGACTATTGCGAGGGCAATGCCTGGCAGTATACATGGCTTGCGCCGCAGGATCTGGACGGCTTAGTCGAGCTCTTCGGCTCGCGCGAGGCAACCGTGGCCAATCTGGATTCGCTTTTCACTGCATCGTCGGAGCTGACGGGCGACAATGCCTCGCCCGACATCACAGGCCTGATCGGCCAGTATGTGCATGGCAATGAGCCGTCGCACCACATTATTTATTTCTATACGATGCTTGGCGAGCCGGACAAGGCGGCAGACCGTGTGCGTCAGGTTCTCGACGAAATGTATACGGTTGTTCCCGACGGACTTGCCGGAAATGAGGATGCCGGACAGATGTCGGCGTGGTATATTCTTTCTTCGCTCGGATTCTATCCGGTTGAGCCAGCCGGAGCGCGCTACTGGTTCGGATCGCCGATTTTCGATACAGCTGAAATCGCAGTGCCCGGCGGCCGTTTCGTGGTCAGGACGAAGAACAATTCTCCTGAAAACAAGTATATCCGTTCGGTTACTCTCAACGGAAAGCCATATGACAAGATGTTCATCGACCATGATGACATCATGAAGGGCGGTGAGCTTGTTTTTGAAATGGGGCCAGCCCGATAAATTATAGAAACTTTTATTCATTATTGCTGCCGGACCCTGCGAGAGCGGGAGTCCGGCAGTTTGTGAAATGTAATCAGACTGAATATCATGTGGGTTGGATTCGCTCTTGTGTCGGCATTGTGTCTCGGTTTTTATGATGTGATGAAGAAGCTGTCGGTGCGCGACAACGATGTGCTTGCTGTGTTGCTGCTGAATACGTTTTTCGGCGCTCTACTGATGTCGCCGGTGATTATCGGCGGTTTGGCCAACGGTTCTGCCGGCCTTGGCGGCGGGGGGGCCGGCCATTTGCTGATTTTAGCCAAGGCGGTCATCGTGTTGTTGTCGTGGCTTCCGGGCTATTTTGCAATCAAGCATCTGCCGCTGACAATCCAGGGGCCGATCAATGCTTCGCGTCCGGTCATGGTGCTTGTAGGGGCTGTCGCTATCTTTGGCGAACGGCTTAACTGGATCCAGTGGATCGGGATTTTGCTTGGCTTTGCATCACTTTTTTTTATTTCGAGAATCGGAAGCCGCGAGGGGTTTTCGTTTCGGGAGTCGCGTTGGATTCTGCTTTCGATCGCGGCGGCCGTTATGGGTGCTGTCAGCGCTCTCTATGACAAGTTTCTGCTGAAACGGTTTGATCCGCTGGAGGTTCAGGCGTGGTATTCGCTCTATCAGTGTGTGGTGATGGGCTGTTCGATACTGGTGGTCCGGAGGGTTGTGAGGCGGGGCGGGGCGAGCCCTCGTTTCCGGTGGCGGTGGACGATTCTGTTCATACCGCTTTTTCTGACGGCTGCCGATATCGCTTATTTTCATGCGCTTTCGATGCCGGACTCCATGATTTCGGTTGTGTCGATGATACGCCGTGGGAGTGTGCTGATACCGTTTCTTTACGGAGTTTTTGCGCTTCATGAGCGTAATGTCAAGGTCAAACTCCTGGATCTGAGTGTGCTTCTGTTGTCGCTTGTGTTGCTTGTGGTCGGTTCGTCGATGTAGAAAGCTGCTGTTGATGGATTGACCGCCGTGGCGCGTGATGCGAAACCATTTGTCGGGGGAGAGTGTTATAGTGGCAGAAAATACAATAACCGATTAATAATTCTGTCATTATGCTTTGTGAAATCATTCCCACGCATGCTGTTGCGGCCTGGCTGCTGATCCATATCGACCGTATTCTCGACTGGGCGGGCCTTGGGCGCGACCGGACAATAGAGGAGATTGTCTATGTGTTGCTTATTGTTATAGTCGCGCTGGCAATAGGCTGGGTTTGCCGCAGGGTGGTCCTGTGGTTTTCGCAGCGGCTTGTCAAGTGGCGAAACACACCGTTTACACAGGATATGCTGCGTTTCCACGTGCTGACGCGCTGCAGCCATATCATTCCGCCGCTTGTTATCATGGGGCTCATTCCGTTTGCATTCGACAGTCAGTCGGTTGTGTTGCACGGTGCTAAAATCGGTCTCGAGATTTATACGGTCATTACGTTTGCGATGGCTTTTATCGTGGTGAATACATTTCTATGGACTCGTTTCAATGAGCGTGAGAACACCAAGAATCTTCCGCTGAAGGGAATTCTTGATGTCTGCAATGGCTTTGTGTGGATGATAGCTGTCATAATAATCGGTTCCATTCTGTTGGAGAAATCTCCGGTGGCGCTGCTGACCGGTCTCGGAGCGTTCGCCACGGTGCTGATGCTTATTTTCAAGGACAGTATTCTCGGTTTTGTCGCGGGAATACAGCTTTCGCAGAATGATATGCTTCGTGTAGGAGACTGGATTGTTGTGCCGTCCACGATAGCCAACGGCATCGTGACAGATGTTTCGCTTACGGCAGTCAAGGTGCAGAACTGGGATAATACCATAGTGACACTGCCGCCATATACTCTTGTCAGTACTTCTTTCCAGAATTGGCGTGGAATGACAGAGGCCGGCTGGCGGCTTATCAGCAAGACTATCCTGATAGATACGGATTCGGTCAGTCCTGCCGACGAAGAACTTAAAGCGGCTGCTGCCAAACTTCCGGGAATGGCCGAGTATATTAAGAAAATCGAGAGCACTGGCCAATGCTATGACCCCGGAGTCGCTGTTGTCAACGGTTCGATTGAAACCAATCTCGGATTGCTGAGGGCATATATGTGTTATTATCTGATCCATCATCCGCAGATAGCCACCGATCAGCAGATATTGGTCAATATCAAGTCGCCGGAAGCCAATGGTATGGCTTTGCAGATCTATTGCTATACGACTACGGCCTGGACCGCGTATGAGGCTGTGATGAGTGAGATTTTCGAGCATGTGGCTGTTGTTGCCCCCAAACTCGGACTAAGGTTGTTCAACGCACCGGCCGGGACGGATATAGCATCTCTTTCTCAGAAACCTGAAAAATGACAGAGAGGGACATGGCCGCGAATTGTGGATCGAAACCGTGTCCCTCTCTTGTTTATTTTGACTTCGGAACTCTTTCTCAGAAGAAGTAGCTGACACGCAGATTCCATGTTGAGTTGCGCGCCGAATAGTTTGTCAGGATCTTGTCTTTGAGCGCATATGTAAGCCCCATGGTGTATCCGGCCGAAACCTGCCAGTTGCGTTTTATTTCCGCTCCAATGCCGAAGTCCACTCCAAGTTCGCCGAAAGGATATGACAGACAGTCGAGTTTGCTGTGGCCGACAAGCAGCCCGACCGAGGGCCCGGCGTATGCAAACGGGGCGAGGATGTCTTCAAATCCGTTGAGGTTGGTGTATTTATAGCGCAGGTGGAATGGAATTACGAGATAGTGGAGATAGGAACGTTCGGTTCCGTATCCCTGGGCTTCCCACATTTTGCGGCTTCCGAGATGGAGTGTTGCTCCGCGCTGTTCGTAATAGAGACCGAAGTCAACACCGAATCCGATTCCGGGAAACATCAGTTCGGCAACGACACCGGCTGAATATCCGACACTTTTGTCGATGTCGATCAGGTCCTGTTTGAAACGCAGGTTTGTCACATCGCCTCCGACCATGGCCCCATAACGGAACTGGGCGTTGGCGACTGATGCCGAAGCAATGGCGATTATGGCTATGAGGAGTGAGATGATTTTCCTTTTCATTTTTTTGAGTAGTTCTTGATTTGGGGTGGTGGAGAGCGGAAAACCGACCGCTCGTGTGTGTCGTGATCCGACGCTTTGAATAACTTGGCAAAGTTAACCACATTCCGTCTAATCTGCAAGCCAACGGGCAGATTAAACATTTTTAAACATGTTGCCGCAGAGGGTTGCCGACGGGGACGGATTTGTTTGGCTGCAAGGCTGATGCCGGTTGTTAACGTGCGGTAGATTAGTGTGATGTGTGTTGTTTCGACCGATGCGGGATGAGGTCTGCGGTTTTGAGATAAGCGGAAATTGAATGTTTTCGGTGTGAAATTGTCGGCCGGATATGAAAAATCGTGTGTGGAAACTTTGGCAGAGGTGGTGGAAAATGTGTAAATTTGCAGCCAAAACAAACAATCAAACAATATCGAACGACCATGGCGAAAAAAGCTTTGTTAATGATTCTTGACGGATGGGGCATCGGAAACCATTCGAAAAGCGATGTCATCTATTCAACACCGACTCCTTATTGGGATTCGCTTGTTGCCAAATATCCTCATTCAGAACTGCAGGCAAGTGGCGAAAATGTAGGCCTTCCCGACGGTCAGATGGGAAATTCTGAAGTCGGCCACCTTAATATCGGTGCCGGCCGTGTGCTTTATCAGGATCTTGTCAAGATCAACAAGGCGTGTGCCGACGGATCGATTCTGGAGAATCCCGAGATTGTCAATGCGTTCAGCTATGCGAGAGATAACGGCAAAGCGATCCATTTCATGGGTCTTACGTCGGACGGAGGAGTACATTCTTCGCTTGATCATCTATTCGCATTGTGTGACATTGCGAAGCATTATGGTCTTGAAAAAGTATATATCCACTGTTTTATGGATGGCCGAGACACGGATCCCCGATCAGGAGCCGGATTCATCGAACAGCTCGAGGCGCATTGCGCAAAGAGCGCGGGCGTTGTCGCGTCGATTATCGGACGCTATTATGCGATGGACCGTGACAAACGCTGGGAACGCGTCAAGGTTGCCTATGACCTTCTCGTCAAAGGCGAGGGCGAACAGACGGCCGACATGGCAGGAGCAGTGCGCCGGAGCTATGAAGCGGATGTCACCGATGAGTTTATCAAGCCAATAAACAATTCAAGCGTTGACGGAACGATCAAAGAGGGCGATGCCGTCATATTCTTCAACTACCGCAACGACCGTGCGAAGGAGCTGACTGTCGCTTTGACACAGCATGACATTCCGGAAGCAGACATGAAAGTCATTCCGGGGCTGCAGTATTATTGCATGACTCCCTACGACGCTTCGTTTACAGGCGTTCACATTCTCTTTAACAAGGAAAATGTAGACAATACTCTCGGAGAGTATCTTTCGAAGCTTGACAAGAAACAGCTCCACATTGCCGAAACGGAGAAATATGCCCACGTTACATTCTTCTTCAACGGCGGACGCGAGGCTCCCTATGAAGGCGAGGAGCGCATTCTGGTCGCATCTCCGAAGGTAGCGACCTATGATCTGAAGCCGGAAATGAGCGCCTATGAGGTCTGTGACAAACTCTGCGATGCCATCATGTCGGAAAAATATGACTTCATTGTTGTCAATTACGCCAATGGAGACATGGTTGGACATACGGGTGTCTATGAGGCGATTGAAAAGGCTGTGAAGGCAGTCGATGCCTGTGTGGAGAAGACCGTCGAAGCAGCGAAGGCAGCCGATTACGAGGTCATCATCATAGCTGACCATGGAAATGCGGACAACGCAGTCAACCCTGACGGGACTCCCAACACGGCTCACTCACTGAACCCGGTGCCATGTATCTACGTTACTTCCCGTGAAGGCGCACATGTAGAAGATGGCAAACTGGCCGATGTCGCTCCGACAATTCTTTCGATCATGGGTCTTCCCCAGCCGAAAGAGATGACGGGACATTCGTTGATCGGTTAAGAGAATGTTTGAATTTAAACCGCGTTAACAATAAAACGAATGAAAGGTGTAACCTTCAAAATAATCCTGAGGTCTTTTTTGGCGAATTCCGCCAAGTCTCATC
>JAIDXA010000288.1 GCA_029058705.1 Paramuribaculum sp.
AATCAGCACTGCGAAAACAAACGATGCAAACTTCTTGTGGGTCAGATGGAGGTCGTTGAATGCTTTGATGATGATCGTTGTCGATGACATCGAGAGCATCCCTCCGAGGAAAAGGCTGTTGATGTTGGTGAACCCGAGGGCATGACCGATGGCAAAGCCCGAAATCATCATTCCGAGCATTATTATAAGAGCGGTCACTACTGCCGATCCTCCGGCGTTGAGGAGCTTTTTGAAACTGAACTCAAGTCCGAGCGAGAAGAGGAGTATGACGATGCCCATCTGAGCCCAGAATTCGATGTTTTCTTCTGTGGTTACGGAAGGAAGATAGGTGAAATTGGGGCTCGCGAGGAATCCGGCCACAATATATCCAAGGACAACCGGCTGTTTTATCCATTTGAAAAACAAGGTTGTCAGGGCGGCTAAGATCAACAGGAAGGCCAGATCCGAAATCAGACTTTCGACCTGTATTTCCGTCGAGTGGGCAGTGGCAGTCAGCAGTATGGTGGATGGAATCATGAATCCGGATGTTGGAGGTGGTGTTTGTCTGGAATTTCAGTATGTGGACGGCCGAAGGCCTGAGGTCAGATTGTGAGTTCTTTTGCAATGGAGATCGAAGCTGTCGGATGCAGATGCCGCAGACCGGAGAACATGGCTATGAAATCGGTCGTCTCGCGAGCGAGTATCACAAGGTTCAGGCTCGTGGTCTGCTGGGCGAAGTTATAGTCGACATATGTGTTGACAAGGCTCACGTTATGACGCCGGAGTTCGTTCCGGTAAGGACGGATGTCGGTAACGATCTCATCGACGCGAATGCGTATGATTCTGGATTCGCCTCCGAGATGGATATGCCGTTCGAGACCTTCCAGGCCTGCAAGTACGAGAATTATCAGCAGAGTCGCGACGACCGACAGCCAATAGAGTCCGACTCCCACCGCCATTCCGATAGTGGCGACGATCCAGATGCTGGCGGCGGTTGTCAGTCCGCGTACCGAACCCTTGCTCTGGATAATGGCCCCTGCGCCGAGGAAACCGATGCCGGTGATGACTTGTGCTGCAATACGCCCAGGATCACCGTTTTTCAGTCCGAGATATTCCTGGGGTACGTAAATCGACAGGATCATTGCAAGAGTTGCGCCCATCGAGATCAGGGCGAAAGTGCGTAATCCGGCAATCTGTCCCTTGCGCTTGCGTTCAAGCCCCACGCAACATCCGAGTACAAGGCTGATCAGGAGCTTGTAGATTGAGTTGAGACCGTTGACCTCAACCGAATTGATTGTTTCGAAGAGATAGGTGAGCATGGAGACAAAAATGTAAATAGAAAGCCCTGTGGCTGTTTCGGACTTGAAATGACCACAGGGCTTGACGGTTGTGGATTATTTCTTGAGTGTGAAACGGCGTGAGGTCAGGCGATAGTTGTCGGCAAAGAGTTCGACAGTGTAGTCGCCCGGGTTCAGGGTGGTATTGACGTCCCAATACATAGTGACACCGGAGATTTCATCACCGGCATATTCGATTGTCCGTTTGGCTGTGCATGGAACGGATGCTCCTTCAAACGAGAACGATCCGGCGTTTCCGAGAAGCGATCCTTCAGGTCCGGTCAGACGCATGTAGATTGTTTTCGGGCCAACCGGGGTGGAGTTGTTCTGAGGAATTGTGAATGTCACTTTGAGCTGCTTGGCTTTGGTTACATTCTTTTCGTTTTTGCCTTTTCCATTCAGAGCCTGTAGGGAGACGCCGGTCACATTAAGCTTCTCTGCCAGAGTCATTCGCTGGCTGAGGGCTTCGTTCTTCTGATGCACTTCCTGGACTTGGGTCGACAGAGATTCGTTGACGGTGCGGATTTCGGCGTTTTCGGCCTTCAGTCCGGTGTTTTCCTTGCTGAGCGAGTCGACCTGGGCTATGTAGTGTTTCAGCAGACCTCGCAGGGTTGAGATTTCGCCCTGCAGTTCCTTTATTTTCTGACTTTTGGCTTCGAGTTCGGCGCGAGAGCTGGCTTTCTGTTGTTTGAGCTCGTTCATCAGTTGCTCGACTTTTGCTTTGGCTGCTGTGTATTTCGCCAATATGGTGTCGTTGGCCAGTTCTACGGCCTGATTCTCATACTGGGCGAATTCGGAGTTGATGGCAGTCAGTTCGTTGGACAGCTGCAACTGGTCATTGGTTATCTGGAGCTGTTCGTTCTGGGCTTGGGCTTCGGCAACTTCCTGCCGAAGCAAGCTGACCTGTCTGACGCTGAAAATCATTGCGCCGGCCAGCAGAAGAACCAGAACACCGCATACGGCTATTACTGTTTTCCTGTTCATTGCTTGATTCATGAATGTTTTGGATCGACAATTCGGTTAGAAGTTACTCCATTCCCTTGCCGTGGCAATTTTTGAATTTCTTGCCGCTGCCGCAGGGGCATGGGTCGTTGCGTCCAACTTTCGGTCCGTTGACAACCGGCTGGGTCTTCTGCTGGTTGCCCTGAGGCGCAGAAGCTGCGGCGCGCTGTTCGGCCGCGCCGGGAAGGTCTTCCTTGGTGGCACGATACTGGGAGTAGTCGTTTTTCTTCTCGGGCATGGCGCGTTTCACTTCCGGCTGGGGCTTCGGAGCTGATGCCTGTGAGCCCTCTTCTCCGCTTTGTTCGGTTTCGTGGGACTGCGGAGCGGGAGTCTGCGGACGCGGCATGTAGATCTGACCTCTTGTCAGGGCAGAGGCAACCTTGATGTTGAGGTTGTTGAGCATCTCTTCGA
>JAIDXA010000289.1 GCA_029058705.1 Paramuribaculum sp.
GTATTGGGTCAATGTCGGTGCTCAACCCACCGCCACAGTTCGCAGCATCCTCTCTAAAGAAGGCGTTCTTCTCATGAAGCACCTTCAGGGTGGTGTTAAGAAAGGCGCATTCGACGAAGCGGAAGCTGAACGTCGTTTCGCTGCCTGGAAAGAAAAGAAGCAGGCAAACGTTGACGCCGTGAAAGCCAACATGGCTTCTGCCAAAGAACTTGAGGCTAAGAAACGTTTTGAAGACGAGCAGGCTAAAAACGCAGCCAAAGCAGAAGCTGTGGCTAAGAAAAAAGCTGAGCTCGCTGCCGCTAAAGCAGAAGCAGAAGCTGCTGCAGCTGAAGAAACAGCTGAAACGGAAGAAACTCCTGCTGCTGAATAAATTCTGCGGACAGAATCTAACGATTTCAATTTGCACAGTCGGCCGACTTCTCCGGAGAGAATGTCGGCCGACTGCTTTTCTGAGAGAGTGTTTGGGTTTAAATCAAATTAAGACTGAGAGGATTTTTTGAGCGAATTCCGCGAGTTGAAGAAGGAGCATAGCGGGCTATGCGACTGATGAGACTTGGAGGAATTCGCCAAAAAAGGCCTCAGGATTATTTTGAAGTTTATACCTTTCATTCTATTTATTGTTAACACGGTTTAAATTCAAACACTCTCTGAGATTGCTTTGACTGAGTGTTTGTCCGGATTCTGATCCGCGACAAAACAAAGGCGATTTTCGTCAGAAAATCGCCTTTGCAGTATTTGTGTAATTATGTCAATCAGAATCGGAAACCGACTGTCAGAACGATATTGTTTGAATTGGAACTGACTTCTGAAGCTGTGGGAGCGAGGGTGTAGTTGTTTGGGCTATAAGGATGGAAATCGCTCGTTGAGTGCTTGTTGACATAAGCGGCGTCGGCATAGAAATTTTTATATTTATAGCCGAGACCACAGGTTATGAAGCGAGTGGAGTTGTCAAGAGTATAGGAAGGGGTTGTGCCGGTGTCGTTGGGCGATGAAGTGTAGACAGGAATCTTATTTTCTTTAACTTCTGCTCCTGTAGGAGACGATTCGTATGCATATCCGGCGCGAATGCTTATATGATTGTTGACTCTGTATTCTGCGCCGATTCTGATGATATTGGCGGCCTTGTAGTAGTTTTTTATGTCATCGTTGATGTATTCGGCATTTTCTCCGTTGTCGAATTTCGTCGTCATGCTCTGATATGGGCGATATTCATAGTCGGCGGAGATGATCGCTTTCGGACCGATGACAACAGCGGCGCTGGCCATTAGCCTCCAGGGGGTGCGGAGTTTCCAGTTTGTCGCTTCTATCGGTGTTCCATGAAATCCGGGCTTGAGATCGCCGTCGGCATATCCATAACCGTAATCGACAATGCCGTCGTTGTTTTGCGAAAGATTGTAGTATGTAGGAGTATGAACCGCGAGGCCGAGTCGCAGTTCGTTGATGGGACGAACAATTAGTCCGGCCTTGAAATTATAGCCCGTTCCGCTGATATGTTTGCGGCTCTGCAGCCCGAACCCTACTTCCTGATCGGTCGCAACTGGCGTTGGACTTGCCACAACGGCATTCTCATCTCCGTTTTGCTGGACAATTGGAATTGTTGCATTAGAGAGAAATTCCTGGTAATAGATGTTCTGATTGTAGTTTATGTCGGTAATGCCGAACCCGATGCCCCAATAGACAACGTCGGAAAAGTTCCCGCCAAGGTTGATTTCATATTCATCAACATAGCCGGTTTCTTCCACATCGAATTCGTGTTCGCCTGAAGTCCCGTTTCCCCAGAGTCCATTGTAGGTTGTGCTTCCCGGGCTTACAGGGTTTATCATATAGGAGTTGTAGGCAAGCATGCTCATCCATGGCGCGCCGTAGGCTGAAAAATAATTTTTGTCGGTTCCTTCCAGTTCCTGGGTGGTCCAGTTTTCGGCTGAAGTATACCCAGCGATATAATTTGACAATGAGCCGTTCATCACGTCTACCCCGCGGAACCGTCTGTTGAACGATGCTGCGCGGTTATAGGTGAATCCCCAATTGAAGAATGGCATTATCTCAGAGTTTGTGCGCGTTGCCCCGACATATCCGACGTTGTTGACTCCGACTTTCGTCTGCTTCTGGTTGTATGACATGACCGGAGTGTTTGTTTTGGCGTTTTGTATGTCGATGTCAAGAGTGATGCCAATGTCGCTTTTGCGATATACGCCGATGCCGCCTGGATTTTGGTTCAGGGTTGACAGATCACCGCCTAACGCTCCGAAAGCGCCTCCCATTGACATGAAACGGGCGGTCCCTTTCAGGTCATACCGCGACAATTGATAAGCATCAATGGCAGTCTGGCCAAAAAGAGTAAGCGGCAGTGTGGCCATTATGGCTGAAAAAACTCGTTTTTTCATATTCTGTGAAGTAATGTATTGTTATGCAAAGATGGTGTTGGTGAATGCATCTCCCCGGAGATAAAAACCGCTTTGTGGAATCAGTGACGTCCGCGTCCGCCTCCGCCACGCGAACCTCCTCCCATTGAACCGGCGCTTCCGCCCCGATAACCTCCGAATGAGCCGGAACTGCGATAGGAGCTGTTGTTGCTGTTGTTCTGGTAACGGTAGGAATTAGTGTTTGAGTTCTGGCGATAAGAGTTGTTGCTGCTGTTGTTCTGGCGCAAATTTGAATTGCCCTGACGGATTGAACCGCTTCCTTTCCTTACGGAGTTTCCGCTTTGGCGGTATCCGGACGACGAATTCCCCGGGCGATAAGTGTCGGCAGATGGTCTTGATGAGGGGCGATAAGCCGGACGCATAGTCTGTCCGGGACGAATGTTGCCGGCAGATGGTCTTGATGCAGGGCGATAAGCCGGACGAATGTTGCCTACAGGACGGTTGGGCCGGCTCGGTATTATTGCCGATCCCCATCCGTGTCCCCAACCCCAGTTCCAGGACGGGCCCCAGCACCAGGACGGACTCCAGCTCCATGATGGCCCCCAGGCCCAATATGGATCCCATCCGCAGTTCCAATACCAGGAGTAAGGACGTGCATAGCCCCAATACCAGGACGAAAGTGGGTAAGGATATCCCCAGTAGCCGACCGACGGAACAGTGTTGACATAGATATTCACATCTGTAGACGGCTGGGAATAATATAGGTTGGCAAGGTCGGCATCGTTTGAGGATGCAATTATGTCGGGGTTATGGAACCGTTCGATCTGTCGGGTATAATTGAAGTCTCCTGTTTGGGCTGATTCCCCGATTGTGTCGGCAGAGGCAAAGACACCCCGGCGATTATATGTGTCTACATCGATGTTGACACCGGACTGAGGAACCGACGTTGCTGACTGGTATGCCTGTGGCTCAAACGTGTTTTTCTGTTTTTTCGATTCGCTTTTGACTTTCGACGGATTGAAGTAGATGTCATCGTCGTCGTAGCTTTGGGCAAAACCGACAGCACAGGAACCAAAAAGCATGATTCCGGCCAGAAATGGTGTTATTCGGATATTCATAATTCAGATTTTATAAGTTGAGAGATTGTTGGCATCTGTATCATAAGACATCAGACGTTTGGTTTGGTTTAATGTCTTTTTTGCTTTAATATCACAAATATAACACATTCGGACGGAACATTGGCTCAAAATCTCCGTTAGTGTGTTCTTTTTATACAGATTTAACAGAATCGTCCCGTCGCATCAATGTTATGGCTTTCTGCGGCGAGACGAATCTGCGAGTGGGGGAATTCAGTTTTGTCTGCTATATGCAACCGGACGTATGTCGTAGCTCAACATGCAGATGCAGAAGCCCCAATAGATAAATGCGAGAGAGGTCAGCATACTTGTCATCAGCATGTTCTGTATGTATCCTGCTTCAAGGAAGAAGAAGCCGATGACCATCAGAAGGATTCCGTTGATCAGGTATAGCCACCAGTATTTGCGGCCGCGCTGGCTGACGGAACTGAAAATCGCGCTGAGTCCCCAGAACAGAAACACGATCGCTATGAAATAGGGGAATACGAGCTCAGACAATATCACGCTGCGCACAAGCATGAACCCGATGAACAGGTCAATGATGCCGCCGGCGAGCCACCACCCCCATCCTTGCGGACGATCTGCGCCTGACGAAACGCAAAGCTGCACTATTCCGCCCAGAACGAGCAACCATCCGAAAATCTGTGAAGAGACAGCAAAGCCTATGGCCGGCCAGAGCCAGTAGGCAAAACCGGAAAGGACTGTCAGGATACCCACAAGCAGAACAACCCACCACCATTTGGATTGTCCCCAATAGTTAGTTAGTGTTTTCATAATTGAGTGATTTAAAATTGTTTTTTATGACAATATAACATCATTTATATTGAAATTGTTGAATTCCATCCCTCTGACCACGTCAGTGCCAGCCTTGGTGACGGCGGAGCTGTCCATGAGGCCAGTTGAATCCGCAGCGGCGACCAATGACAAAACCGTTATCTCATATTCTTATCTGTTGTCTTTTGTTTCACGATAGTCTTGTATGCCATCCACCACGTTTATGTCAACTTGTTTGCCTCCTGAAAAGTTCCAGGTAAGCGACAGGCCTACATACTGGACAGGCGTAGTGTATTTATACGACACCTTGTTCATACCTGCCTGTCTGTCAAGTTTTCGTCGATTGCCAATAGGGGTAAATTCAACGGCAACCTGAAGATTGTCTTTAAGGAATGACTTATAGATTCGTCCGTTGACGTTATAAACAGCGTGGTATGTGCGGTCGAGGGTCTTATACATTGGCTCGAAATTCACATTGAGCATACCGCCCCATCCGTTGGGAAACCTGAAATTGTTGTTGAAATAGAAATATTCCTTTAACTGTGTTTTGCCATAATGAATATTTGCGATGGTAATATTTTCCGGCGTTATCTCTATGCGGCCTGAGAGTTTGAATTTCCACCATTTTACGGGAGATTCTATCCATTCGGCACCGAAGCCCCATACTCCCTGACCGGATATGTTGACCGGTTTTGTATAGAATACTTCCGGATTTTCCGTGCTCTGGAATGTCTGCCAATATATGCGGTCGTGAGAATGGGCATATAATGCTGTGATATTAACCTTATTCCTGAACAAAGACAAACCTGCCATAATCATGTCTGCCGACTGAGCTTTAAGATTTGGATTGCCTACTGTGTAATTATACTGGTCATCCCAGTTAACTGCCGATGAAATCGCAGTATATGGAATTTCATTCAGTGTTCGCTTGTAGTTCAACATTACCGTATGGTTCATTTTCGATCCGAAAGGCATCATTACCTGAACAGTAGGATTTATCGCCCATTGTGTATTGTGGCTCTTTACGTCAGCTTGTTTGTCATGATAGATTATTCTATTGAGTTGCCAGTTTATGCCGGCACTATAACGTAGTTTCCAAACCATACCTTGCGCAGAAGCATATACTATTGGGGTGAAGCCGTTTGTGCCGGTAGGTGTGGAACTTACTTTGAATCGATCACTTTCAATAGTGGCGGAAGGTGTGAACGTTGAGGAAATCCATTGTGTGGAAGCCCCGAACTTCCAAGACAGTCTGCGACTGTGGGGATAAAGAAAGTCTGCCTTGAATTTCCATAGATTCAGATTATCCTTGTCGTATGTTGCGCCGACAATATCATTATCTATGGAATAATCTGCGCGCTCATTGCTGTGGCGGTTAAGATAGTCTGCTGTCAGCTCCATTGACGCTCCTTTCTTGTTGAGAGGGAGTTGGAACTTCAGAGTGCCTTCCTGTGTGACTGTATTTATTCGTTTATCAATTGCCGACATGGAGTATTCCACCACAGAGAATGAGGTGGGTCTTGGACGCGAAGTAGCAATAAGGTAACTGCCTCCAAGCTGTGCACCTGAGTTAAACTGCTGCGTTAGGCTAAGACGGTTTCTGAAATCGAAGCTGTGAGATTTGGATGACTCTGTGAGAAATGTATGAAG
>JAIDXA010000029.1 GCA_029058705.1 Paramuribaculum sp.
TTTATCATGCGTCACCGTTCATGTCCTTGGGGTGAGTTTAAGATCCATCTTCCTGAACTTGCGGATACAGCCGAACATCTTTCTCCATCAATTTCAGGAAATAGAGGAACCATGAGCCTCTATGACTGGAACAGAGGGAAACAGGCTCTGTATTGCGGTGAGATATATCAGATGTCAGACATACGAAACAAAGAAGAAGTTGAAGAGCTTCCACCGACTCTTCATCTGCTGGCTTCTGCAGCTAACTATCCGAAACGATCTCTGCGGTCTGCCGTTACCAAAACCGTCACAACTTCCGAAGTAGATACTTACAGAGCTATAGCTCCGTCAAGTATTGTCTTTGCCGACGGAGACACTCTGATAAATGATACCGAGATAATAACAGCATTGATCAAATCCACTCAGGAGCTGCGTCAGTTGGTCGACGATCAGGATGAAACCATCCGCCAGTTGCAGGAAGCGATCAATAACGAACGTCTGAAATCAAATGTAACAGGCCGGATAACTTCATGCACACCAAATCCAGCAGACAGCTATATTGAAGTTGTACTCAGCAACCTGTCGGCAAATCAGACTTACACTCTTACACTTGTCAGTCTCGACGGTTCGATCGCGACTTCGACAACACTCGCTTCAACAGACATCAGAGCATCGATCAACGTTAGCTCCATTCAGCCCGGCGTCTATCATCTTGTACTTTCATGCGCGGGCGCAGTCGCAGACACATTCAGAATCATAATTAACCATTAAAAATGTCTTTACCAATGAAAAAAACGACATTTGCCATCATCTGCATCTTTGCCGGATTGCAGACTGCATTCAGTCAGATTGTGTATAATGACAGTATTTTTGCTCTCGACCGCGTTCCTGTAGAATGGAATCGACCCGCGGGCATCCACCTTTCCGAATTCGACGGAATCTCATTGATCGGCCCGGGTACGTGGCTAAAAATTGATATGAGCAACATGACAAGCATCTCAGGTTCTAACGGATGCGTCAATCTGTATGACGCAGACACGGGAACCTATTCCACACTGTTTGTCGAATGTATTTACAACAGATCCGACGGGAATGCAAAAACCGACATCACCCCATTGGCAGACAGTCATCTTGACCGACTGCGTCCTGTCTCATTCAAATGGAAAAAAACGAGGAATAAAATCGCGGACGGTGCAGTTGATCTGACCGATGGAGTCAAATATGGTCTTATCGCACAGGAGGTGCAGCAAGTTTATCCCGAACTTGTCCGCCATGATGACTTCGGTAATCTGACTGTAAACTACATCGGGCTTATCCCAGTGCTAATAAAATCATTACAGGAGATCGAAACCGACATCGAACGTCAGTCGTCTGAAATCGACATACTTCTTCAGGAACTTGCCCTGTTAAAAAACAACACGTCCACACTCAATCCCCAACAGCCATGAAACACGCCGCTTCTATTTTCCTACTGACCGCTGTCGCTCTTTTTATCAGCCATTCTGCAAAAGCTCAACTCACATACAAAGAGCGTGAGTACATTACTATCGGTACAGAGATACCCGATCCGAACTATGGCATCACAGCCAACGGGTTCGGCCTCATGAGACTTTCAGGAACTCATGGTTTCCTCGGGGTAAGCACAGGGCACACCTACTGCTATATCATGGGAAGTGACATGGCGGTGTGCTTCTACGATGCATATCTGAACAAATACAACAATATCAGAGCTTTGTATGTGCTGCGACGCGCCAACGGAGAAATCTACGATGACTGGATCGAACCGCAAACGACCGCAACTTCGGTCATCCGCTCCCTTCGTCCGGTTTCATACAGACTGCGCGAATCCGAGAATTCCATATCCGAACAGACAGATCTGAATATCGGACTCATTTCACAGGAGGTTCAGCAAGTGATGCCGGATGCCGTTATCACAGACCCCTACGGGAATCAACTGGTCAACTACACGGCCCTCACTCCGGTTGCAGTCCACGCGATTACTCAGCTGTATGAGCGTGCCGAGCAGAACCGTCAGCGACTGCAACAGATTTCAGACCTCTTGGAAAAATAACGTTTCAATTACCTAACCGCCAATAGCCATCTCCTTATGAAAAAATCAGTCACTATCATATTGAGTCTGATCTTAATCGGACTTTCACCACTTCTCTGTCAGGCTGAAAGCTTCAAACTGACATTCTCCCGGAGTGATTTCAGTGTCACACGCTCAGGCGACACCGTTTCTGTTTCAACAACACGCGGAAACTACATTTTCACAAGTAATCCCGAGGGGCCATCGCTGCCGATTGCAAGTTATTCCATTCTTAACCCATTCGGACAGCGGGCTCAGTCGGTCGAGACTAAGGTCATCAAGACACTTGTAGCCTCATCAGTCGTCATGTGTGCAAATGGCGAACCCGTGGCAGGCTCGGATCTGCATCTGTTTCCCGCAGAAAAGATTGCAGCTTCCGAATCGGAGCTTCAGGCCGTCAGCATAGACGAAGCCAACGGTATTCAGAACGGCTATGGCTTCTCTCATTATCGCGTCATGCCATTCCTTTATGATGCCGAACGTCAGGAATTATATTTTGTCAGTGAAGTGACATTCACTCCCTCTTTCTCTCCTGATTCTGTTGCAATGCCGTCAAGAGGAGATGCGGAAATGCCCGCTGTTCTGCGTCCTGAGCTTGTCGACTTCTCAGAAGCCTTGAGTACAAATGCACTGAATACATATTCAGCAGCGCTTAACTCATCAGCTCTCTCTCGTGCTAAAGCTGAGCAGATTGATTTTGCCATCATCACAGCCGA
>JAIDXA010000290.1 GCA_029058705.1 Paramuribaculum sp.
CGTCGGCAGTGATAGTGACAGCCTCGATCATATTGTTTTTCGGAGCGTTGCTTCTTCCGCAGGGGCTGTCGAACACCGCGCTCCTGATGGGAATTTCGATTTCGATGATGATAATTTCGGGTGTCGGGAAAAAAATCTTCATGGTTTTCGGCATCTACGGAACATGTTTCGTGATTTTTCTGATTGTGGCAAGTTTTCTCGGCGGTTCGCGTATCGACACCTGGGTTGAACGCATCTCGAACTTCGGGGGCGACGGAAGGCCCAAATACGAACAGCCGATCACCAGCGACAACCGCCAGGAGATGCTCGGCTACATAGCCCAGGCCCACGGCGGAGTTACCGGAGTGATGCCGGGGAATTCCCGCGAGACAGCCCGCCTTCCTCTTGCCTTCACCGATTATATCTATTCGATCGTTGTCGAGGAGCTCGGTCTGTGGGGCGGACTCGTTGTCCTGACGCTCTATCTGTGGTTGCTCGGAAGAGCCAACCGGATAGCCTCGCGATGTTCCAGAGCCTTTCCGGCGCTTCTGGTCATCGGAATGGCTCTATTCATTGTTTTTCAGGCTCTGTTTCACATATCGATCGTTACTGGCGCGATTCCTGTTTCCGGACAGCCATTGCCGTTGATATCGAAAGGCGGCTCCTCGATATTCGTCACCTCGATAGCCTTCGGAATCATGTTAAGCGTCAGCCGCTTCGCAGTCCGCACCGGAAGCAAGAAACGCGACATCAAGAATGAGATCGACGTTCTGCCCGAGGAGCTTCAGGCCGAAAACCCCTCTCAACTCTAACCACTCTTCCACAACGGTTTATTCCACAAAACGAAAGAAAAATGTCAAAACAAGATAGAAGACCCTTGCGGGTGATTATCAGCGGCGGCGGGACAGGCGGCCATATCTTTCCGGCAGTAGCGATCGCCAATGCCTTGCGACGCCGCGATCCGAAAACGGAGATTCTTTTCGTAGGCGCACTCGGACGCATGGAAATGGAGCGTGTGCCGGCGGCCGGCTACCGGATTGCTGTCTA